>CAJWHX010000033.1 GCA_913040875.1 uncultured Pseudomonadota bacterium
ACGGCCGCTCGCATGGCAACTTCTGTTTTTCCAAAGCCGACATCCCCTACAATGAGTCTATTCATCGGCTTTTCATCGGCTAAATCGGTGAGGACATCATCGATGGCTTGCTGTTGGTCTGGTGTTTCTTGATAGGGGAAACTCAGTGAAAAGTCATTCAACAGCTGTGGGACATCCGTGTAGGCATGACCCACTTGATTGGCTCTAGACGCCATTTGTTTGATCAATTCCTCTGCCATAGCCCCGACGCTGTGTCGCACCTTTTTAAATCGTTTTGCCCAAGATGGGGATCCCAGTTTATCCAATTTGGGTGTCGATCCCATTGAGCGATATCGATAAAGAGCTTCAATTTTGTCGACCGGCATGTAAAAAAATACGTTGTTTGCATACTCAATTTGAATACAATCAATGAGTGTTTCGCGAACATTTCGCTGCATAATTCCGACAAATTGACCGATTCCGTTGTCTCGATGTACAACTATATCGCCAGGTTTAATTTCAGCGATGTTGGATATGATGGCTTCCCTAAGGGTGGTTGGCATCTGTACGGTTTGAGTACTCATTTTGAAAATGTATTCCAAACATAGTACCGCTATTTTTGCATCGGGATCAATGAACCCAGTGTCGATCTTCCCAATACACACACCGATTTCTCCCTCTGTGATAGAAGATAACGAGTCCACAACTTTATGTTCCACACCATGACTTCTAAGCATGGCGTTCAATCGTTCAACTCGATTGTGTGTTCTAGCAACGAAGGCAATTTTGAATCCTAGTTTAACCCATCGATTGAGTTGTAGGATCAACGGCTCGAGATTGTGTTGTGGTGTTTGATAGGGTGTCGTTGCTTGAAGGGTGAATACTGCGCCACCAATATTATCTTCGGAGATCTGCCAAGCTTGTTGTAGTGATGCTTCTATCTTCTTCTGATCGGTGAACCGAGTCTCTTTATGAATGAGTGGTTGCTGATCAGGATTGAGTAGTCGCCATCTATTTTGAATCCGTTCACTCCATTGTTTACATTGGCCTGCACACTCATGAGGATGGTATACAATCAGTGATTTAGAAGTGCGTATATGAAGTGGGGAATGCAAATCAAAAGCATACGCGAGGTAGTCTTCAGCTCCAGGAAACCAGATGCCATCTTGTAGGTTTCCCGTAATTTGTCTAAAAGTTTCGCGACCTCTCCCATTGCTTCTGACAAACTGAATCATCTCTGTTTTCAGCTTGCCCAGACGCTCAGGTTGCAACACCAGCTCTCGAGCAGGAAGGATATCGATCGTTTGCTGAGACTGTCTGTCTCCATCGACAAATCGATGAATGTGCTCGAGTTCATCATCAAAGAATGAAATGCGAACAGGCTCTGTTTCGCCAATTGGCCAAACATGAATGGTGTCACCCAATTGCTTGAACATACCGGGGTTGTCAAGTTCTCTACTAGCCAAATACCCCATGTTTTGAAATGTTTCGGAGAGAGATTGAATGTCGTATTCGACCTCGATAGTTAATGAGAGGCTGATATTGGCAAAATCTTCCTTGGAAATGCTTTCATGCATCAATCCAAAGATGGATGACACAACCAAACATGGTTCATCACCATACCATTTTTTTAAAGTGAGCAGTCGTCTTTGTTGTACAGACCGTGCGGGGCTTATTCCATCAAGGGAGTCTATATCGTCTGCAGGATAGTACAGTATGTTTCGATGTTTTGAAACCCAAAAGTGAAGACTGTCCATGAGGACTAGAATGTCTTCCTCGCGAGGAACAACAAGCCACAACTTTGCCGGTAGGTGATTAGAAATCAGCGCGTTCAGTAAATATCCAAAAGCATCATACTGGAGGTTGGACCATTTGTTTTCTGTAAGAAATTGATGGGCTGTTTCGATGGTTGGAAGCATTGGCATGATGATGTTGTAGCGCTCCAAAACCAAGTGTCCATAGGGGACACTTATTCTTTCTAGTTTAGTTGTTCAGATTCTTGTTGTTCAGACTCTTGCGCAGGTTCAGAGTGGTCTTGTTTTTGCTCTGAGTCTTGCTTGGAGCTGTCGTTTTGTGCTTCTTTTACTTCTTGAGCAGCCAACTTTGCGGCTTTACGAGCTTTGTGCTGTTCAATAAGCAAAATACGTTCATGATAAAGCATGTAAAAGGTCGCACCAATGATCAGAAAGAACCCTTCGTACAACGAATGAAAACCAATCAAAGCGGGAAGGTTTGAAGAATAGATGAAGTCTACAAATTGCATCCCTTGGCCAAGCAATACAAACGGTAAAATCAACAAGACCAATGACTTTCGTCTAGATTTGGTTAGGCGTTTGCTTCTCGTGAGTACATGCTTTTCCTTTTCAAGGGTCGCAACTGAATCGACAAATGCATATTGCATCATAAACATGATTCCTGGAACGACGATGAGCATTCCGATTTGAATACTGAGCATGGCAAGTAAATAGGGCATGAAGACGTTTTTATATCGTTTGGCAATGAAGTTGATTGCACTGTTCAGGGTTAGCTTACTGCTCTTGGCATGAGCACGTGAAAACAATACGACCAACATACCAACAATCGGACCCACAAAAGCTTTGATGGCGATTGCCAATCCCAAAAATGAAAAGGTTAGTTTGATCAATTGCGAAGGAGGGATCTGCATTTGGAGAATGTTGTCCGTTGGCTGAAATCCATTGAGTGACAATGCTCCACGAAACAAAAACACATCCAGTGTTCCCAATGCTAGTGTGATGGGAATGAAAATGCCTGCATTGCCGACAATGGCTGAAAAGGCTGAACTCAAATGATGTGGGAGCGATTGTTTTCGAATGGTAGACATGTTTTTCTCATTCTCAAAGGGTACAATAAGAGTGTTCGGTAATTGTCGATGCTGTCCAATAAATTATGAGATGATCTTCAAAACCAGTTACACATCGTGCAGACATCATTTTGAGAGAACCCATGTTGGACAAGAATCAATCAGCTAAAACTGCATCCACCAAATCTCAGTCTACTGATGTACAAATTGCTCTGTCAACACAGACGGCATTGGTGAACGATA
Organism: uncultured Pseudomonadota bacterium; assembly: GCA_913040875.1. The sequence continues at coordinate 3,044 of CAJWHX010000033.1, forward strand.
TAGGTTTATCCGATTTGGAAGCGGTTCGCCTTATCTTGTCTGGAAATTCTGTTATCGATTGGGATAGGGCAAACTTTCGAAACTTCGAAGAAGTCAATCGATTTTTGAAGGTTCAGCATTTTGATTGGGAGGATCCCATAGACAGAAGTCGTTTGCGGCTGATCTTTGAGAATGCAGTGTACTTTTTGGAAAATCACTTAAATATGCGTTGTGTTCCAGAAGTAAAAGATGTGGAAGACATCCGGCAACTCTTTTTGTGGGCATCGGATCTAGATGTTCTCTCAGCCCGTCAAACCGCTTCTTGTGCGGTTTTGAAGTTGATGCATGTTGTGCAACACTTGGATGCTGCTGAACTTCGTCATCAGGCGCCATTGGCGGAAGAGAGTCTATTGACCCATGCTGAAAGACAGATTTTGAGCGTAAAGGAAGCAATGCTAACTGCTGATTTAGGTGTAGTAGAGTTTTATGGGTCTCGCAAAACACGCGAGAGTATCATCGCCAAATTATTGGCAAAAAAAGAAGATGTTGCCAGTACAGTCTTTGACAAACTTCGCTTTCGTATCATCACGAAAACAAAAGAAGACTTGTTGCCACTGGTGGTTTGGCTACATCGTGAAGTATTTGCGTACAACTTTGTGATTCCGGGGCAAAGTCACAACAACTTGATGGCTTTTAAAAAGATGATTGAGAGTCATCAGCAGGATTGTCCACCATCTAATGGAATTATAGAAGAAGATGTGCTGGAAAGTCCCAATGAGTTTTCCAGCAGTACGTATCGAGTGATCAATTTTATTGTCGATGTTCCTGTGCGTATTGATCGTTTTATCGACAGCGATTTTGATGATGGCTTAGGACGCATCGTCTTTGTGATGGCGGAGTTTCAAATCGTAGACCAAGAGACTGCTATTACAAATGAGGAAGGGGACAACTCTCATGAGAGGTACAAAGAACGTCAGAAAATACGTGTTAAACAGCGGCTTCAGTATGGGCAGCACATTCGAGATTAACCATTTCTTCGAAGGGGTATAAGCAGCAGTCCCATCATCCATAAAATACTTGAACTCAAAGGCAATGATGTGGATAGCGCAGAGCATCCAGCCTTTTCGAGACTAACTGGGCCCATATTGCCACCGCCCCCATCTGCAGAGGGAACGATTGCATTATCGACACCACTACCTCCACCAGAGGATCCATTGTCATTGCCGTTTTCTTCCGCTGAGTTTGTGCCATCAATTGAATCCTCCTCTTCCTGAAAAGGATAAAGGGAGACAAAGCCTTGAATATCGTCTTCATGAACATCTCGTTTGGAGAGTTCACCAACCGATGTGGTACTAGACATACTGGCATGGGCTTCATCGGAGTGTTCCAATCCCAATGCGTGGCCAAATTCATGGGTCATCGTATTGTGCAAATCATGTTTGTTGGGATCACCTTGTGTAGACCAATACACATCGTCTGCATTGATTTCTATATCAAAGTGTACAATTTCATTGTTGGAGTTACTCCAGACATGTGTCACCGCCAAGAGGGAAGGATCTTGATTCCAGGTTGTGTCAAAAGACACCAGATGTACATCATCACTCAGGTCTGCGCCCATCTTTTTACTGGTGCCATCATACTGAAACTCTGTGTTCGCTCCATGCAAATCACCACTCCACTCTAGAGCGGCATCTTTGATGGCTTGTACAACCTCTTCTTCACTTAGGTTTGGAGCATCATCAACATTAATCTCGAATCCAATCGATTTTTTATTCCACGTGACGATTTGTCCGTTGACAATACGTGGTTCCCAAGCAGTAGCAGTTTGAGTCAAAAGAGATACAGTCAATGTGGCAGAAAAGAACATGATGGTTTCCAAAATATCTTAAAGGTCTGAATAGATAGTATACACGCAAAAGTCATACTCTGATTATCGGTGGACAATATGAATTCTCAAAGAAAAGTAGTCGTTGTGGCTGCAGTATTGACAACTCGTGACATGCAAGCGTTTTTTATAGCCGAGCGTGCGGATGGTTTGGGCTGGGAATTTCCAGGGGGCAAGCTAGAACAAGGTGAGCAACCGAAGGCCGCTTTGAAAAGAGAGATCGTTGAGGAGTTGGGCTGCGAGATAGAAGTTCAGCAATTGCTAGGTAAATCAGAGGTGCGCGTGGGCAATCGCATCATTGCTATGGATGCTTATTTGGCCTTTTGTGATCCCATCACGGTTGTTTTAAAAGAGCATTTGGCAGGAAAGTGGATCACGATCGATCAAGTGTACGACTTCAATTGGGCACCTGCAGATGTGCCATTGCTAGAAGGCGTCATACGGTACTTTGAAACTGCCTCTCTGTAGAGGAAGTCACCTGATGTGCGCGCAAAATGATCAGATACAAGATAAGATAAACAAGGGGTAGTATGGACTCTGACACGATGATCAGTCATGTATTGATTTTGTACACTGGTGGAACGATTGGGATGCGAATTACCGAACGTGGGTATGCACCAGCCATGGGTTTTTTACAGCAACAGCTTCGTTCAATGCCTCAGTTTCACGATCCAACTCAACCTGATTTGACAACACCACCCTCTCGATTGGGACGGCGTATACGGTATCAAATCAAAGAATATGATCCGTTGCTAGACTCTGTGAACATGGAGTATGAGGATTGGACACAGATAGCTCAAGATATCGCGAAGTCGTACGATGAGTTTGATGCCTTCATTGTTCTTCACGGTACCGACACCATGGCGTATGCAACGTCAGCGCTGTCTTTTATGCTGGTCAATTTAGCCAAACCCGTCATTGTCACTGGTTCTCAGCTGCCACTTGGAGAAGTGCGGAATGATGCGGTGGAAAATATGCTGGGTGCTCTTGCACTTGCGGGTTCCTACAGTATTCCAGAAGTGTGTTTATTCTTCCGGAGTAAGCTGTTTCGTGGCAATCGTGTACGGAAAGTCGATGCTTCGGCTTTTGATGCCTTTGACAGCGGGAATTTTTCGCCACTGGCTTATGTTGGTGTTGATATATCGATTCAATGGAGTTTGATTCGACTGGCGGCAAAAAATCCGTTGAGAGTGGCTCCAATTACAGAGAAGAACGTTGCAGCCCTTCGTTTGTTTCCAGGCATGCCCGCAGCCCTGCTTGAAAATGTACTAAAAGATCCAATTCGAGGGGTTGTCTTGGAAACCTTTGGGTCTGGAAATGCGCCCGATAACAGACCTGAGTTGTTGGAAGTATTGCGGGCGGCCAACGAACGTGGTGTGGTCATAGTCAATTGTACTCAGTGTATGCGTGGACGAGTCAAATCTCATTATGCATCTGGTCAATCTTTGTCAGAAGTGGGTGTAATCAGCGGTCATGATCTCACACCGGAAGCCGCCTTGATGAAATTGGCATATCTATTGAGCTATGATGATCTGAGCATCGCCGATATCAAACGGTTGATGCAGACGAGTATTCGCGGTGAACTAACAGAGGAAGAACAGCCTTTAACGTCTCTTAGAGAACGGGCATTCATTTCAAGTGTCGCTCAAATTTTGGCTTCTTCACGTAATATTGAAGATGTAGAAGCGGCTCTTTATCCTGTATTGATGTGTGCAGCGGTCGCCAATGATGATGTAGAAGCCCTGATTCGGATGGTTGAGGGGGGAGCCGATGTCAATGCCAAAGATTATGAGGGTAGAACACCACTCCATGTGGCTGCGATCAATGATGCTATTCTCTCTGCAAAATACTTGCTCACTCATGGGGCAGATCCTAGTATTATGGATCATCAGCATCGAACCGCTATTGATGAAGCACTTCGTATGGAGAGTCATCAAATGCTTGCGATGCTGAGAGAACACTGACAATTCTGTAGAAGTGGTCGATTCAAAGATGATGGATGTGTTACAATTCATCATAAATGAATATTAAATGTTGGAGATGAGATGCTCTCTATGTCGCTCTTGTTGTCATTGATGAATCCCGTTTGGGCAAATACTTGGACCGTAACCAGTGGGGGATCGATTCAAGCTACAATTGATGCCTCGAGTAGTGGTGACACCATTGAAGTGGGTAGTGGAACCTATTTTGAGTGTTTGGATCCAAATGGCAAAGATATTGATCTGGTTGGTACGGGAACCGTTCTTATCAATGGTTCGAGCTGTACAGGGGCAACCATTACCTTGTCCAGTTTCGAAACACTTACTGTTTCGAATGTTCAGTTGAAGAATACCAATGGACTCGTGTTGAGTGTGGGTGCGACTGCAACTGCAAATATCGATGGGGTGTCGGTATCGGGGTCTGGATACTCTAATCAATCTCAATCTTCATTGGGTGGTGTGATTTATGTCGAAGGGATGGTGCAGATTGACAATTCAACTTTCTCGTCGAATAGTGGTGGTTTGGGTGGAGTAATTCATGCGGATGGCGGTATTGTTTCGATAAGCAATACAACGTTCTCATCCAACTCCGCTTTGAATGCTGGCGTGTTGTATGCCAGAGATGGTTCTTTTATTACTTCTACCAACAACACATTTCAAAACAATGTAGCGTCCGGATTTGGGGGGGTGTATTATCTTTTGTATGGCGTAGATTTTGTAGAGGTCGGGTCGACATATGATTCCAACAGCTCAGATTCCAATGGGGGAGTGTTGTATGCAAATCACAATGTGAGTGCATTTTTACCCAACACGATATCCATCTCGGATGCGTTGTTCGAATCCAATCAGGCTGCGATAGGATCCTTTTCTTCTGGAAGTGGTGGTGCTCTATATATTTATAACCGTTCAACTGTAACGATTTCCAACACCAATTTTGTGGACAATTCAGCTACCAATGGCGGTGCGATGTGGGTCGTTGCAGCCAATGATACAGTCACGATTACCGACTCGACGTTTGAAGAGAATACAGCAGATCAATCTGGTGCGATTGGAGTTATGGCGGGTGGCTCTTCAGCGGTTACAGATTTGGTTATTTCTGGCAGCTCGTTCATAGAGAATGAGGCATTGGCTAGCTACGCTGGTGCGATTTCCGTAGGAAGTACAACGATATCTCAAAGCTATGGGACTGTAGAGATTGACAACACGACGTTTGAGGGCAACAATTCCAACTCGAGTTCTTCCGCAAATGGTGGTGCCATTTTGATCAATACATCCAGTTCAGATGAGGTACTGTTATCGGGGGTTATCTTTGATGGTAATGTAGCCCACAGTTCTGGTGGAGCAGTGTATATTAATGGTGCTGAAGACGTCGAGATAACGACCAGCCGATTCTTCAACAATGAGGCTTCATCCCCTGCTTCCTACGTACGTTATGGCGGCGCTGTACAAATATCCAATGTGGAGAGCATCTCTTTGAACAACAGTATTCTGTGTGGGAATTCCGCGACCAAATTTAGCACGTTGAGTTCCTATGGTGGAGCACTGTATGCTGGGAATGTTGAAGAATTGAATATTGCGAACGTCATATTTCAGGAAAATGCCTCTGATGCCAATGGCGGTGCGATGGCGGTGGATTCAATTGATGAGGTTTCAATCATCAACAACACCTTTGTTGGAAATTCCAGCACACAAGGAGATGATTTGTGGTCGACGCTCTCGCCGACAGAGATTGTCAATACCATATTTGCGTATTCGACTGGTTCATCCTCTGTATATGCAGCCGATGCAACTTCAGCTTCTGAAAATGTTGCCTACAACGACTGGTACAACAATACCAGCAATACGGCAGGAAGTTTTGGATTTACAGTGACCAGCAATGGCAACATTGTCAACGATCCAATCTTTACACTCTATTCTCAGGATGGGGATTGCGAGAATGATGTACTCACCTTGCAAACCTCTTCTACACTGATTGATGTTGGGGATCCCACTCGATTTGATCTGGATGGAACCCGATCAGATATCGGCGCTTTTGGCGGAACGTCATTGCTCGATTCGGATTTAGATGGTTTTGGTGCACTGGTAGATTGTGATGATACTGATGCCAACGCCTATCCAGGAGCTGCATTTTTGGAATCTACGTCTGCTTGTATGCTGGATGCGGATGGAGATGGCTACGGGGACAGTACTCCATCGAACGTATTGGTTCAGCCCGGACAGGATTGTGATGACGGTGATTTTACAATCAAGCCTGGAGGTGTTGAAATATGCGACGGTATCGACAATGATTGTGACAATCAAATCGATGACAATCCAGTTGGTGGGCAACTGTATTACACAGATGCAGATGGGGATGGTTTTGGTGGTACAACAACCATTCAAAGTTGTAGTGCGACGAATGGGGCCTCATCTCAAACGGGCGACTGTGATGATTTAGATCCATTCGCTTTTCCTGGTTCTGCGGAAAATGATTCGTCTACATCTTGTATGAGAGATGTGGATGGCGATGGGTTTGGAGATACCGCTCCGACAAACAGCAGTGTCACTGTGGGTACAGACTGTGATGATGTGCTATCAGCAGTGAATCCAGCAGCTGTAGAGATTCCAGCAGATGGTGTGGATCAAAATTGTGATAACTATGAAGAGTGCTTCCAAGATTCAGATTTGGATGGTTTTGGTTCCACAAGCGTTACGACGTCAGCATCGTTTGTTTGTTCGGGTCTTGCAATTGCGGACAATGATGATGATTGCGATGATGGCGCTGATCAAACATTCCCAGGAGCCGCCGAGTTTGACTCTGCGACGGCTTGTATGGCTGATAATGATGGAGATGGCTATGGAGCACTAATTCCACCGACCGGTGGTGTTGGTGGTAACGATTGTGATGATACAGATCCGAATGTGTATTTCGGTGCTCCTGAACTCCCCGGCGACGGTATCAGTCAGGATTGCGACAATGTCGAAGATTGCTATGTCGACAACGATGGTGACGGATTTGGTTCTTCAGCCGTCGTGGCATCCGTAGATTTGGATTGTACCGATGATGGCGAAGCGGACAATGATGATGATTGTGATGACACCACAATAGATATATCTCCTGATGCACCTGAGATACCCTATGATGGCATTGATCAAGATTGTGACCCCAGTACCGCAGATGATGATTTGGATGGGGATGGGTACGGTGTAAGCGATGGCGATTGTGACGATGCCAATCCAGATAGGAATCCTGGTGCAACCGATATACCAGACGATGGTATTGATCAAGATTGTGATGGAGAAGACGCCACTGAAGATAATACCGAGCCATCTGGAGAAATTGTAGACCCAGACACAGGCGATACCGATATCAATGAAGAAGACCTGACTGATAAAGGTCAAGGATGCTCTACCGTATCGGGAAGTGAGATAACCTTGATGGCGATGTTGTTTGCACTTGTTGGTGTCCGTCGGAGAATATGATATGTTTCAGAAAAATATTCGAACTCCAGAGGATACTCGAGTAGAGATGACACAGCTGGTCCTACCGAGTCATACCAACAATCACGGAACGGCGTTTGGTGGTCAAATTGCAGCGTGGGTTGATATTTGTGCTGCGGTTTCAGCACAACGGTTTTGTCGGCTTCCAGTGGTAACAGCTTCGATGGATGCACTGCATTTTCTACATCCAGTCCACAAAGGTATGGTTGTCATTTTAAAGGCCACAGTGAATAGTGCTTGGAATACTTCGATGGAGATTGGAGTGCGGATAGAGAGTGAGGACCCTTTGACAGGGGAAAGATTGCATTGTTGCAGCGCGTATCTGACTTTTGTTGCCATTGATCAAAATGGTAAAAAGCAAGAACTTCCGAGGTTAAATTGTGAACCTGAAGAACAATGGGTTCGTCGACGAAATGAGGCTCAAGAAAGACGTGATTTGCGCTTAAAAGTTCGAGAAGTAAGGAGGACTGGAGGGGTGCTAAACGTTCAAGTTGCTAAGTCAGAAGATTGAACTTTTTCATTGCTGTTATAACAGCACCCCGTGTCTCAAACACTGCGATGAATCGATTTTTGTGGCAGAATACAGATGGTACTCCTGTAATTGCGCTCAGTTCTTCATCTCTCAGTCCAGCCCACTCAAGTGGGAAAGACATCTTCTGGTCGAAGGATTCGATGGTTGGTGGAATAGCGGAAACTTGCCACTTTCCATGCATCGATGGAAACATGACAAATTGTGTTGGATGATTTGATCCGTCATGTTCATAATAGGTGCTCTTCCAAGATAAGTATTTCGGGAATTCCATTAGATTATCGAACTCTCTCTCTCGAGTCATCTCTGTAATAACCAGACGTCTGGCTGCCTGTTCTTGATGAAACTGGGCTTCAAATCCCGTGATCATACCCGATGCTACTTTTGCAGCATGGTGAAATTGTCTATCAAAATCGGCCAATGTATTTGCCGATGCGTTGAATAGACTGACCATTTTGCTAAAACAAGGAACATTGGGTTTTTCTTCTACACGTCCATTGTCTACATCATCTACATAGGACACCAACCCCTCTCTTAAGCGTCTACTCAGTTCGCTTGGGATCCAATCCGATTCTGTTAGCCATTCTAGCATCATTCCAGCAGAGCTGAGAGGTCCCTGGTACTCATTTTGATGGTGATCAAATCGTCCATTCCTCGGATCGTATATACCACCGACATCAAATACGATATCGGCGACGTCATGAATGGTTGCATCTCGTGTTCTCTCCAAGGTAAATCGTGTGCCACTGGGATGAAAGTGGCACAACAATGACCAAGCCAATACATCATCGGCATGAAACTTTCCAGAGTGTGTGACAATGCGCATAAAATCTCCATGGGTGAAGCATGAAACGATTTGCAAAGCTTCAAACGGTTGAAGTAGACAAAATTAAAGGATCAAGATTCATAGTGACGGTCAGTCCGATAGGGACTGAGGAGCATTTTAAAGATATCCTATCTAGCCTCCAAAAGTCACATCCAAATGCAAATCATCACTGTTGGGCATGGAGATTAACTGGAGGAAGAGAAAGATCCAGCGATGATGGTGAACCATCTGGAAGTGCAGGGGAACCTATTTTACAGCGAATGAGAAGGGCAGATCTAATTGACTCTATGGTTGTCGTTACGAGGTACTTTGGCGGAACGAAGCTCGGTGTTGGTGGGTTGATTAGAGCCTATGGAGGTGCCGCTGGTGAAATCATTTCAGAGATTCAACTCGAACATCTGATTGAAAAAGATACATGGGCTCTTTCAATGAACTATGCCGATCAATCTCTCATAAAATCTCTCATCGGTTCGCAACGCGGAGAAATTTCTTTGGAACGGTACACAGATGAGGTATACTTAGAAGTGCTTATAGACCCAGATTTACGAAAACAGTTTGAAAAAGTCTGTGTCGATCGTACAGCAAGCCGCGTAACCCCTGTTTGTATAGGTACTGGTTGGGTGGTTCAAAGACAGTAACGGAATCTTTGTTGATCTGAGTCGAACAATGGAAAGCATATATGCAAAAGTTTAAAGAACTGTTGGCGGAGTATGGGCAATTGGCCTTGGTTATGCATTTGATTCTCTATGCATGTACTTTTATCACGGTATTTGCAGTGATTCAGTTGGGATTGAAAGACTGGGTTCTTGGTCACGCAGAGGCTTTACTTGGAGAAGAGTATAGTCAGGCAGGAACAATTCTTTTGACGATGGCAGTGACAAAACTTACTCAACCATTTCGTCTAATGTTTCTGATTCTAGCGGTGCCTTTTGTCAAGCGCAAATGGGATGAGTATCGTCACCGAGAATAGTGTACAGCGATGTCTTCAGCTGTCTGCTTTCCGAGATAGTAACAGGCCGTAATACTTCCAGAGAATCCCCACCCACTGGCGGTAGAACCTAAAAACCCGGCAGATTCTCCAATTGTATATAGATTTGGAATGTGTGTACGACCAAAATGATCCACCTTTGCACCACCAAAGCTCTTGCCTGTACTCAGCTGTAATTCAACAGCATAAAAAGGAGGGGTTTGAATAGCCGTCAGGTTAGGAACACTTTTACCAAGTGAATCATTCTCCGATAGAATACCATCATTGTATACTGAGAGAGTGGTTGTCATCGTCGTCCCATCCATTCCCAAATCCAAGGCCAAATCTCGAAGGTCATTTTGTTTGAAGACAGTCCCAATATCTTCAAATTCTGTACTGCTTAGAAGTGGTGGTTCGGGGTAGTTGTAGCCGACTCCTTGAAATGTTGTCCCTTGCCAAAGAGGTGCATCAAAAATAGCATACAATCGCTCCTCATTCAGCATCATTTGTCCCCCTTTGAGGGATTGGGTGTATTGTTCGTTGAAGACTCGAATACCATTTTGATTGAGTATGATACTTCGCTCTAGAGCTGGTATCACCATAACCTCAGGATGGTTTAAATAGACATCAGTCACTCCATGTGCGTATAAACCGATGTTATCCATGTTTTGTAGGGGTATATTGAGCATGCGTAGCCAATCAATAGAGTCTCCAGTCATGCCTGGCCATGCTTCCATATGCCAGTTGTGGTGTTCTATTTCGGGTAAACTCTCCAAAACAATTTCATTGTTTCGTGCAAATCCTCCCGTGGCTACTACAAGATGTTCTGCTTTGTATGATGCTGTAGTTGTGTTGACGATAAAATGAGTTTCGTCATATTGAATACTTTGAACCGTTTGATTGACTTTCGAGTATGGTAATAGAGTTTCCGACCATAGAGCGAGTGGATGGGGTGATGTTGGGGATAGACTATGGATTCGAGGAATGGATCCCGCACCGATGTCTCGTTGAACAGATTCAAATTGGATATCAAACGATTCTATCCACTCTAAGGTCTGTGCGCTATTTTTTATGAATGCCTCAATGTTGCTATCAGGCTGTGATCCAGTGATGTTTTCCCATTCATCCAGAGCAGACTCTGTTGAATCAATAATATTAAGATCTTTTTGCAACTGGCTGTCCACGGCAAAAAATCGTCCAGCATGGATGCCTGCACCCCCGAGTTCTGGTTCCTTCTCCAGCAAAAGTGGTGAGATACCCAGTTCTAGCAATCGGATTCCCACACTCAATCCACTCGCTCCACCTCCAATGATAATGACAGGGACGACATCGACATCGTTCATGACGGTGTCATGCTTAACGGCGTCATCGGGATTTGTACAGGAAAAGATTAGGATAATAAGCATAATAAATCGGTGTTATGTACTATAATTGAGAAGGATGTCATATACACCACGGTTAGAAAATTGGCTCTAGGCTAATTTTCGTTATGGGCCTATGTACCACTCATAATAGTATTTATAACCCGCGGAAATGATATGCCTTTAGATCCAAAAAATACAATGTAGAATTGTTTAACAGTAGTGGGAATCAGCAAGGTAGCGCGCGTAATGGAAATTTATGCAAATCGTCTGCAGATTCAAGAAAAGTTAACTTCGTAGGTGGCAAATACAATCTATGAGGTTCTTCAAACACGTGGAGTCGCTCTAGTGATCGAAGCAATGACTGCGCGTGGTGTGAAAAGGTCCGGTGTAACAATGGTGATGTCTCGTATGGTGTGTGGGTTTCGAAACAGTACTGATTTATGAAATGAATTCTTATCGATGATTCGTTACTCATAAGTTCTGTATTGTCCAGTACTCTTGTCAGTTTTTGATGTGTGATGATAATACAGTATCATCGTTCGGAGCATCGACATGGAAGAAGAAGAATCATCATTTCTACATAATGCTGCAAGAACAGCGTTCGATTGGTTCCTGGCTCTAGCCCTTACAGCAGGGGGGTTCTGGCTACTTTCTTGGTGGAGAACGCCCAGTTTACCCGATGCTGCACCTGAATGGACGTTGATGTCTATAGAGGGGGATTCTGTGTCCCTATCGGATTATGAAGGACAGACGGTTGTGCTAAATTTTTGGGCGACTTGGTGTGGTCCTTGTCGCAGTGAAATCCCTGAGTTTCGTCAGTTTGTACATGAGCATCCGGATATTCCAGTATTGGGAATTGCTGTTGATGGAAGTGTGAGCAAGCTTCGTCAGTTTGCCAAGCAGAATCGAATGAACTATCCGGTGTTGCAAGGGAATAGTAGCGTACAACAAGATTATAATGTTAGCTCTTTACCAATGACTGTAATAGTTGGTCCGGATGGTCAGATAGACGATGTTCATATCGGAATGATGCTGGCATCACAGTTAGAGTGGTCGACCAACCCGTAGTTCATTGAATATCAATGTTTCTTTCTATCTGGTACATGGAAGACTATTGCAGATACAGCATATGATTACCTGTATAAATTTGCCGTAATGAATGTACATTTAAGAAAGAGGGTAGGGGAAAGATAATTTTTCTGAATCATACTTGGGTTGCATGCTGGTATAACAGTAATAGATTCTGTGGCTTGTGCTGCAATTGCACTTAGGG
>CAJWHX010000034.1 GCA_913040875.1 uncultured Pseudomonadota bacterium
AGTCCTCGAGCCAAAGGAGGGTTCTCTACAATCGGAATGTCATGTTGGTCTGCCAACAAACGAATCCGAAGCGCTAGGAAGTCCACCCCTTTCGCTACCACCACCGGAGCCTCTGCCTCCGATTTTTCATATCGGAGTGCGACCGCAAAGTGGGTCGGGTTCACAACGACAACATCTGCTGTTGGAACTTTTTTACTGATGGTTGCCTGGAGGCGTTGCTGAGCTCGTTTTCGTTGCTGGGCTTTAACCTCAGGGTTCCCTTCCGCATTTTTCATCTCATCTTTGACTTCTTGCCGACTCATCATCTGCTTTTTTCGATTGTCGTACCACTGATAACCAAAATCAAAAATTGCAATCACAATGATCATCGGCATACATCCCCAAAAGATGTCCCAAACCATATCATGAAGCAAAGACAACGTTTGTGTAGGGGTAGACCAAATTAACGTTGGAAAAGTTGTCCATTGGTTCCCCACAACTCTCCAAACAATGTATCCCAATAGAAAAAGTTTCAACATCGACTTCACCATTTCGACAATCGGATTGAGAGAGAAGAATTTCTCCTTCGCATTGGAAATGGGGTCAATTTTCTTTATATCAAACTTCAACGCTTCCTTTGGAATGACAAACCGATTGTGTGCCATATTCAGAGTGACAACCATCACCCATAACAAGATGAACGGTACACCCATTAAATCCCAAAGATGCTGCATGGCATTTGCGCACATTTGAATTAGTGCAGACCTGTAGTCCTCATCTACAGCATTGGTCCAGCGATAGGTCGTGGTTGAAAAGACTTGGTGAGCATTTCCCCAAGAAGGACTCAACACCAAAAAACCTGAGTACCCCACAGCCAACACAGACAGTGGAGCGAACTCACGTGATTTAGCAAACTGACCCTTTTCTTTTGACTCTCGAAGTTTCTTCTCCGAGGGTTCTTCGGTTTTATCCCCATCATCTTGTTCAGCCACCATCACCCCCTACAAGATCAAATAACTTGGGCAGTTCCATGATCGCTTCGTTCATGACTTCATGATTGTACGCCAATGTGTTTGGAAGGACAAACGAAAACAAAATCAATCCCAGATAAATACTGACGATGAAGCCCACTGAGAAGAACATGTTCATCGTTTGAGCAATCTTGGATAAAATGGCCAAAAAGGAATTGATCAACAGTACAAGAAATATCATTGGAATGGACATCTTTAGGGCAATCAAAAATATTCCAGAGCCAAGTTCCAACCATAACTTTGTGCCATTGATGGGATTGATCACATGATCAACAGGAACTGCATGAAAACTCTCTGCCAAAATTTCGAGCACAACCAAATGTGAATTGCTCCCCAAAAATATGGACAATGCTAAGAACATCGCCAAATTCCCCACGGGGGTTGACGTGAAACTCATCGTTGGATTAAACTGCATCGAAGCGGCTTGCCCAATCTGTGTAGAGACAATCCCGGACATGATAGCCATACTGGCAAAGACCAAAGACAGTGCTCCTCCCATCAGAACGCCCAACATCAATTCAGATGTCATGCTGACGAGCAGTAACCCAAGTCCCAAAGTAGCCTCAGTTTGTGGAACGACTGGAGTTAATAACGCGGTCAAGAGCAGCGTTAATCCAGCCTTAGCCAAATTGGGGATACTTCTAGAACCAAATACCGGCATCGACATAATCAATCCAAGTACTCGGGCTAGAACCAATCCTGCTGTCAACAAGATTGTCATATCTTAATCCGAAACTTCTTCGATGCTTGTGAAGCACAGGGTTCCATATGCTACGAGTTTTTCAAGCATCCATCCACCCAAAAGAGCTATCATAAAAAAAACGGCGATGATCTTGGGGACAAACACGATGGTCATCTCTTGCAACTGCGTAACAGCTTGAAATAAAGCCACAACAACACCCACTGCCATCGCGATCACCAAAATGGGTCCGGATACATATGCCACAGTAAGCAAGGCTTGTTGACCTAGAAATATGGCTTCTTCAATCTGCATGATTACTCCTAGGATTACTCATTATACACCATAAAAGCTAGACGTCATTGACGTAATTAACAGGGACCAGCCATCCATGAGCACAAAAAGCATAATCTTGAATGGTAGCGATATAATGATCGGTGGGAGTACCATCATCCCCATACCTAAGAGGATATTGGCAACAATAATATCCAGCACCAAAAACGGTAGATAAATCTTTACCCCGATCACGAACGCTGTCTTCAGCTCCGAAAGCAAAAATGAACTGATGACCACCGGTGATGGAATCTCAGCCAACGTTTCGACCTCTGGCGTTTGACTGATGTTCAGCATGGTTTGAAGATCTGCCCGACGGGTATTTGAAAGCATGAAGTTTCGCATTGGTTCCATCGCTGTTTCAGCAGCATCTAGAACTTCCATCTCCCCTTGCATAAAAGGCGTTATAGCCTCATCATACGCCTGGGTGAGTGGCTTATTCATGATCATTAACGACAAAAACAAACTCAAACCAATCAGCACTTGGTTTGGAGGTGCCTGTTGCAAACCAATCGCCTGACGCATCATTGAAAAGACAATGACAAAACGTGTAAATGGTGTCATCGCTAGGATCATCGCCGGCACAAAGGTCAATGCTGTCAGAATAAACAACAATCGTATTGTTGAAGATACAGGCATATCACGGACTTCTTCAGCCAAGTCAACTGCCGATCCAGCTACATCTTGTGCCGAAGCGGCCTGCTCAAAACCAAAAAGGTAGAGACCTAGAACGCACAGTCCAATGCCAAAAGAAACAATGCCTTGACTCAGGAATGGCCAACGTCTTGTGCTCTTCATTCCTTCCCTCAAGATTGATTGTATTTTCGACGGAAGTTGACCACCCATGGGTCATCGTCCACTACAGATTCCTCTTCTTCTCCAAAATTGGCGTCTGCAAATGAAGTCGCAGAATAAGGCTGGACTGCTGTTGTTTGACTTCCTTCTGAACTGTCGGCACCAGTATTTCGTTGATACTCATTGATACCGCGTGCTGTCAAGAGTTCATCAACGAGGTCTTTTCGATTCTCTAAATGTTGTTCGGATTCGGAAGGAGCATCGGAACTGGCTGGAGGCACTTGCGAAAGAAACTGATCAAAATCGGCCATGGCATCCATCGATTCAGAACCCTGTGCTGATTGGGTCCATTTCGCATCCAATACACTGAGCAAACGGGGGGCACCATTTTCCGATAAGCC
Organism: uncultured Pseudomonadota bacterium; assembly: GCA_913040875.1. The sequence goes on from CAJWHX010000034.1 coordinate 3,219, forward strand.
GACCAGCATTTTCTGCTCCGCACCATCCTCTTCACCAACTACAATAATGGCAATAGAACCTTCTTTCCCAAGAGGGGTTTGAGAAACAACTCTAATTTCTCCTGGGTTTACCGGTGCGGTTTTACGAATTTTAGACCACACAATCAAGGCGACCATAAAAACAAAAACAGGTAGAATCCATACGATCCCAACCATCTCATTGCTCTCATACGGAGCATTGATCATAGTATCCGAAGGCAACTCACCAAGAAGTCTCGCTTCAAGTGCATCCTGTTGAGTCTCTACAACTGGGTCTGCTTCATCTGCAGAAACTGAATTCGACTTCCCACCATCTTGAGTCTTGACCATAGATGGTACATCGCCATCTTGAGCGAAGGCAGAGGACTGGATGGAAAGCCACGTTAGCATTACTCTGTGCCTCGTTTGCCAACCATTTCAATAATTCGGAGACCGATTCGCCCGTTGACTTTTACCAATTCACCACGGGCAAGGAGTTTGTCTCCAACAACAATGTTCAACGGAGCTTCCATTGTTTGTTCAAGATCAACAATATCGTCTGTTTTTAGCTTGGCGATATCGCGAAGAAGCATTTTTTTGCGCCCGAGTTCAACAACCAGTTCTACTGGGATGGCTCCGATAAAGTCTTCTGGCATGTTTTCTTGTTCTGACATTTTTCAATCCTTATCTTCTATTGTTCAGTAGTCAACACATCACTTCTTTGACAAAACATCTGTAATTCGAACGGCTCTAACGTCACCATTTGAACCAAACAAACCAGTGAAAGCCGCTTTTCCATTTACACGGACATTCACTTCATCAACACGCTTGATATTAAGAACAGATCCTACAGTCAAGGCTCGCAACTCATGAACTGACATTTTCAATCTATCCAATTCCGCGACAAAATCCACACTAACATCCAATACAGTATCAAAAGATGGCTCTGTGTCGTCAGAAAGTGGTGCTAAGGAAGATCCCAACGCCCGCTCAAACACTTGAGAGGGCAGCGCAAGAGACATCAATCCATATGGTGACGTAATCGGACCAATATCGACGGTGGCAGCAATCACTTCCATCGTTTTCGCTTTCAATCCGAAAGCTGGTGGATTTAAAGTGGGTCTGGCCACTTGAATCTCTAAGGGCTTTCGACCAAAATTCCATGATTTTTCCATTTGTGTCTTCAAATGAGCAAAGGTTCTATGTGCAAAACTCTCTTCAAAGTCGGTCAAATTTCGTACAGGCGCCGAGAAGTCTGTGCCACCTTCCCCACCAATCGAAACTTCCAAAAGCTTTGCAAACAATGGGTACTGCATCATCACACACCCTTCGACAGGGACCCCTCGTATACGGACCACTGAATAAATCACTGAATCACGAAACTCTTGATTGGACAAAAGATCGCTCATGTTTGTTGCTTCTACAGCTGCAATCCGAGTAGGGATATCCTGACTAGACCACGATACAACCTTTGCACGAAATTGCTCGGAGAGCTGCTTAAAAAACTGCTCTACCAAAGGAATGATTGTTTCATTCCTGCGACTTCGATTTGCAAGTAACGGATTCTCTGACATTCTTATTTTCCCACTTCTTATTTTCCAATTATGAACTTGGTAAAGTACACACGCTCAACACGATGTGGCTTAATAATGGCGTTGATTCGAAGTTGAATCTCATCCCGAAGGTCCATCTTACCCTCAAGCCCTGTTAGTGACTCCACAGTATATTCACTGGTAAACATCAAAATTGCATTTCGAATCTCAGCAGTCTTGTCGACAACCCTCGATTCTACAGATGTTTCACACTCGACTGAAATACTCATCTGGAGTATCCGTAACGTTGATGACTCCTTGAGATTGATACTGAAATCCCCTAATGGAACGACCACAGTCGTTGCATCTTCTACAGAAACTGTCCCGTCCGCTTCAGAAACAACAGACTCTGTAGCACTCTCTGTAGCCTCAACCGTCTCTGCATCGTCACTCATAAAATCTGATGCAAAGAGGCCACCAACAGCGCCAATTACCAATGTAAGAACAGCAACCAAAATCATTGGCATATTGCTAGATTTTGGTTCTTCCGCAACCATTTCCTTATCTTCGGCCATTTTATTCCCCTAGTACATTATCCAATTCTTCAATAGCGCCAATTGCACTGGTATTGCGTCCACGTATAACCAGTTCAACTCGTCTATTCCACTTTGATTGTCCTTTTTCGACATCTGCAGGACGAAATTCTCCCATCCCACGTGCTTCCAAAAACTGTCCCTCAAGCAATGGTTTGCCCTTCTCATCTGTTCGACGTCGAAACTCAGACACAACGGCAACTGCTCGCGTTGCACTCATTACCCAGTTTCTTTCTTCTGAAGTACCGTCAGAGTCAGCATGCCCTTCTACGATCATCCAAATAGGATACTCGTGTACTGCCGTTGCAATATCATTCAGTAATCCTAACGAAACGGGATTGAGCACTGCGGATCCTGGTCGAAACAAAACCATCTCATCCAATTGGATCCGTATCTCCGTTTTTGTTTGGGTCATTCGGACCAAATTCTGGGAGATCATTTCTGCCAATACAGACTGCAATGCCTCAACAAGTTGTTCATTTTGCTCTTTCGCAGACTCTGACATGTCTGTACTCTTTTGAGGAGTCTCTTTTGTCGGTTTTGTCTGATGAACACTACCAGTACCAAATGCAGACTTGATCGATTCTAGAGCGGCTTCTACTTTTCCTGGATCTTCAAAATTAGCGTACACGAGCTGCATCACAAAGAAGCAGAGGAGCAACGTAACCATGTCCGAGTAGGTAACCATCCACAATGGTGCACCTGGCTCGGCTTTGGCTGCCTCTTTCTTCTTTCGACGTCCCATTAGCTAATCTGCTCCAATCGATCAGATGGTGCCAGTTGCGTATTCAAACGATCAACCAAGAAACGCGGTGTCTCACGAACCAAAATAGAGAGTAGTCCTTGTGCAATGACTTCCTTTTCTTGGATTTCTTGGTCAGAACGAAACTTCAACTTTTTGGTCAACGGCAGTGCCACAACGTTCGCAATCAAAGAACCATATAGAGTCGTCAAGAGAGCAACCGCCATCGACGGACCAATCGCTGTTGGGTCGTCCATGTTTCCAAGCATTTTCACCAAACCAATCAACGTACCGATCATACCAAAAGCAGGTGAGAGCAATGCGAAGTTCTCCCACATCCCAATTCCCTGCTCGTGTCGTTCTTTGATCTTTTCAATCTCGTTGTACAACAAGTCTTCAATGGCATTTGGCTCATGGCCATCTACAACCAGTTGTACCCCTCTAGAGAAGTAATCATCATCCACCTTATCAATGAACTCTTCTAAGGCCAACGTTCCTTCACGACGCGCTCGGTTTGACATATCTTGAAGCATCGCGAGAATTGATTTGATATCGCGAGGTTTATACAAGAAGGCTTGCTTGGTCACCTGAATGATACTGATAAATATATTTAATGGATAACAAATCGCTACCGCAGCAATGGAACCAAACCCCACAATCAACAGAGATGGCGTGTCAATAAAGGCACTTAGAGCCTCCGTTGGTGTTACGACGGTTGCCGCATCACCATTGTTGATAACACCGGCTAGGATCAATACCACACACAACAACAACCCACCAATGGTCGCAAAATCAACTGACATATGAACGCACCTCTTGTTGATTGGGAGTTTTGCCCGACTAGAGCATTAGATCAAGTTCACCAATTCACGCAACAACTCATTGGTTGAAGAGAGAACACGAGAGTTTGCCTGATAACTACGCTGGGCCGTAATCATATTGATAAACTCTTCTTCGATGTCTACATTCGCGGCTTCCAAGTTGGAACCAAAGACATCTCCTCGACCACCGCTTCCGGCAACACCAAATGCTGGCTCTCCGGGAATACGTTGTGCACGAAACAAGCCGGACCCTACACGCTCCATACCATTCGTTGTGTCAAACATCGCGATGGTTACTTGACCCATGCTCCGGTCCATACCATTGTCATACAATCCAAGGATTGTACCATCTGTTTGAACTTGGAGCGAAATCAAGTTCCCTACACTGGCACCATCTTGATCAATGCTAGTCACAGTAGAATCAGCAGCTAGCTGAGACAATGCTCCATTGCCTGTCGGAAGATTGGAAGTATCCAGTCCTAAATCGTATGTGATATCCTGTGCAGTCGCACCTTCATAGTTCCAAGCCGTCACCAAAGACGTGTTGTTTTGAGTGAAACCAGTGAGCTCTCCATCCGTATTGAAGGTCAACGTTCCAGAGGCCGTTGCAAATGCATATCCATCTGCATATCCAATGCTGGACGGATCCGCCATTTCACCAGCGTCTGTCAGTACATGGTAGTCCCAAGTGTTGGTTGCCGTCTTCTCAAATACGATTGTCAAATCGTGTTTGGCACCCAAAGAATCGTAGATCGATACAGATGTTGAATAATCTGCAGCCTGTGTGACCTCATCAATCGTTTCTGTCAAACCATCCAAAGACATCGATGATACTGGTGTGGTACTGTCATCCGCATCCGCGTCAATATTGGCTGTCATGACAACCTCTGTCGTCATTTCAGACTCGATATCTCCAACTGCAACTCGAAGGTCTCCAAGTGTAGGCTGAATGTATCCACTTTCATTCGCTGTATACCCTTGCACTCGAAGTCCAGCAGCGTTGACCATGAAGCCATCTGCATCTAGGTAGAACTCTCCATTTCGAGTGTAATACAACGCGTTCCCATCACGAATGGTGAAGAATCCATTGCCATTGATTGCCATATCAAGTTGATTTCCAGAACTCTGTAGAGCCCCTTGACCAAAAATGTTGCTGGTTTTGGCGGTATAGGCTCCAGACCCATTGGTAATCGGACCGTGCACATACGATACAGGTTGCGGAAAAGAATCGGAAAAGGTCGCACGACCTCTTTTGAAACCAATTGTGTTGACGTTCGCAATGTTGTCCCCGATAACACTCATGGACATCGAAGCGACGTTCAATCCTGAACTGGCCGTGTGAAGGTTGCTGAATAATGACATAATTTGCCTCCAATAATTCTGTATAAATGTATATTATAAATGCGTGTGTTCTTCAATCAATACTATTCGTTCTCAGCGATTTCAACGCGTAAAATTTGACCCAAGTCAAAAATCACGTCATTGATGCTTGGAGTCGGTACCCCAGTTTCATAGGACATACCGTCAACAATGCCAACCATGAGCTCTTGTATCTCGACTGTGTCTCCATTTCCATCAAATCCAGAAATCGAGAATGTGTAATTTCCTTCCGGTAGAGGTTGTCCATCCACTCCGCGACCATCCCACTCTACAAAGCCTTCACCCTCTTTCAACGATCCCAACGGACCTGAATAGACGACAGAACCAGCCTCGTTGTACACAGTCAACTTGGAACCCTGTGTTGATCCAGCCGCAGCGTAATGGAGTTTCACAGCATCTTCACCACTGTGGAAGAACTGATTCCCAACCGCCACAACTTCCTTACCAAGGAGTTGCGTCATCGAAGTGTTGTTGACCGAGTTCATGGCCATATACATACCATCAAACTGCGTCGATAGATCCATTAACTGTTCTACTTGTGTGAATTGAGACAGTTGAGCCACAAACTCTTCATTGGATTGCGGGTTGAGAGGATCTTGATTTTGCATCTGGGCAACGAGAAGCTTCAAGAAGGCATCTTTGCCGAGTTGAGTATTTGCCCCAGGTTCAGTGATGGTGGGTTCACTCTGCGGTCCCGAAAGAAAGGAAACTCCTTCTAATGCTGTTGTCATTTTTTACCTCGATCAGTATTGCGTCGTTTGGTGTAGAGGTGATGTGGTGAACAACTAAACCCTTCGGTTTACCAACATACCACCCGTGAGCGAATTTTCATTCAAGTCATTTTCAGGAGGAACAGCCTCATCGTCAGATCCATCGGTTCTTCCTATATTTTGTGCATCTTCTGTTCTTTCATAAAGTTCAAAGTTGTTCAGTTCGAGTCCTTGCTGATCAAGTGCAACCTGCAAATCGCTTTCTAACCCCATCAAACTAGACACTATCTCCACTGGAACCACTGCTTTTACATTCACTCCAGAGACTTCCTGTGCAACTTCTACATCCATTCGACCCATCGGATCCATGATCACCATCTCTAGACGCTGAATTAATTTGCTGCGGAATCCCATCTGTTCGGTACCCTTTTCTTGACTCTCTGCAAGCAGCTCCTCGAAATGCTGTCTGGTCAAAGGCAACTTTGGCAACTTTAATTCCTTCATTGAATCTATGGTCTTTTGTTGCTGAACTGAGACACCGTCAGCAGATGGTGCAACCGCCGGCTGTATGGTCTGAGCAGACTGTGTCCCTTGTGCAATCACGGTGCTCATCATCGATTGTAGATTCGTCTGAACATCCGACATCTGAGGAACCGCTGTCTGAATCTGGTCATCTACTTGCGCCTGTACGGCTTGTTCAAACGACGATTTTAAGGTCGATGCATCCGCCGTATCGATAATCTCATCAGGCAGAGCCCCTTCATCATCCAACAATCGAACCTCCTCCCGCATGAAGTCTGGTAAATCGACTCGCTCACTCTGTTCAAACCTAGGTGGATCCTCCTCTACCTCAATTTCCTCTACAAGCATCGGTTGAAGACTCTGGACAACCTCTTCAACTAAGACCTCTGGAATCTGCTGTGGTGTTTGAACGACAATCCGCTTAACGGACTCGACAATCGACTGATTGTCGACACCTTGTACAGGGGTAAAGTCAATCGGGGCTGGAGCGGCGACAGCGACTTGTGGATCTACACCTTGTACAGTAATCTCTTCTGGTACAACATCATCCACTAAGGATACAGCCTGCTCAAACAAAGCCGGATGCTCCGTCATTTCTTGCAAAGATAATGGAACTGTATCAGACACTAGATTCGTATAATCCCTTTCTATATCTTCAAAATTCTCGCGAGGCACTTCAGACACCGGTGCTTCTAGGACATCCTCAAAAATCGGCTCATCGTTTTCACCTTCCAATACGATGGATGGATCAGTAGGCAACGTTGGTTCCACCTCTGACTTCTCACCCTCATACTCGCGTTCCATATCACCCATTAGATTGAAGTCCTCTTGCATTACGGACATCAATGATGAGAACTGAGACATCACTCCATCTAAGGAATCGTGACCCTTCGCTATTTTTGAACCATTCTCAACATGTGTCTTAGATGATACCAGTGCGCTGGTACCACGCTGTAATGCTTGATTTCGAAGTTTCACAACTCACTCTCCTTTATAGGGGAACTGAGAGATTATTTCTGCCAACTCTGCAGCAACATCTGGAGTCATAGCAGACAATGCTTCCCCTGCCTGTTTTTCCCGCATTCGTCGGAGCACCTCAACTGCAATCTCACGGTCTGTTTCCTCTAGAATCGCCGCCGCTTTTTTACCACGCATCTTTTCAAACATTTTGACCAAACGTTCTACTTCTTCAAGCTGCTGGGCATCCAAATCTTGCATTGCCTGACGCATCTCGTTTCGCACCTGCTCGAGTTTTACAAGTTCTTCGGATATGCGCGCTTCGGCAGCCTGTATGTCGGACTCTCTAGCCTTGATACTACGTTCTCGACGATCCAGAGCCTCCTTCTTCTTCTGTAACAAAACAGACATTACACTGTCACAATCTTGCGGCTCAATGCTATTCAAGCCAGCCGTTTGCGATGCAGGGGCCTCTACATCTTGAGCAACCGCCGATGCAAGAATGCTACCAACAAGCCCCAATGCAAAAAGCATAAACAAAATCTGTTTCATCTCCCTCTCCCGAATTTGAAGATACCACAACAAATACAGCCCACAATCGTACGAATACAAGTGGCTAACACTACTATATCCCATTCATGAATATCAGTCGAGTAAACCTTGATTTCGCCACCACGCCATCACACCGAGTTCATTTGTCTCATTGTCTTGCTTGCGCTTTCTTTCCAAAGCAATCTCGGTTTCCATCGACTCAATTAACTTCTCAGTAATTTTTGACTGTTGACGTGCAAAAACAAGTGCTTCCTGACACACTTGAACATTTTCATTCTGTACATGCAGCTCTTCTTCCGATTGGCACAACGCGTAATACTGGTGTACCAACATCCGATCGTGAATGGCCATTTCACCTGCCGTTTCAGGCATGAATGCACGTTCACTATGCATTTCTTCAATCATACGATTCATAATTTCAAGCTTTTCTTGACGGACGCGTTCGGCGCTGGCCAACTCTCGCTGCTTTTGTTTTTTTTCCTGCTCTTTGAGCCTCTGCAATGTATATAAAACTGAACGCATACAAAACAATGTTACCCCAAATATATCGGTTTGTACAGTATTTTTTATATGTTACGTTGCTTTGTTCCACAAAAGAGAATCAAATTTAACTTGGAAAGTTGATGGATTTTCTGATACAGAATACTGTCAAATTTTGTCACGCTTTTGAGTACAACCGACTCCTCCCCCTCTTCCAGAGTTCACAATGGCCATCCGAGCACGAATAAAATCGAAGATCAAATCTCTTATTTTTGGGAACTCGAGTCGCCCGTCTCCAAACAGAGACAATACTCCTCAGAGCGTATCCAAAACAACATTCACTGCACCAAACGTATCGACAAGTGCGCAGCATCCAGTTCAAAGTAGCAAAGAAGCAACCACCAACACTGAAAAGAATATTGCAGACACTATTTCAGATGTAACAGAACCAGCGACGCCAAGTTTAGAATACTCTGAAACCACATCAGCAGAAGACTCTACTGACTCTGCCGCCCAAGACAGTATCGAAATAGAGTCTTCTGCTGACGTAGAAGCAGACTTGGAGGGAGCCACTTTTATTGTTGAAGTAGTGGATCTCTTCCCTGAAACATGTCCCCACTGCGGTGCAAGTAGTCACAACAATTGGATCCGGATTGAAAATAAGTTTGCCTGCGGATCTTGTGAAGCCGCTTACTAGAGCATTCCACTACGGGTTCTTGACACTTCGAACAATTCGGAAACCAATCGTTTCAGAACGATAACTTTCTGAAGCGTACCCTCGATCGAAAACACGGATCTGCGTTTCTGGACTTCGAAAATGCCCACCTCTGATCACCTTTTTACCAGAACGGATCCCCTTCGGATTGGTTTCATTACCAAGATGGGGTGTATATCCATCCCAGACCCATTCAGATATGTTCCCGCTCATGTCATACAGACCAAATGCATTGGGATATTTGGTACCAACGGAATGAACCTTTTGTCCAGAATTCGGACCATACCACGCCAGTAAAGACGCATTGCTCCCACCAGAAAACCAATAAAACTTCCCATCAACAATGAGAGGGGATTTTGCTCTCGCACTGAGTTCCCACTCTGCTTCTGTAGGCAACCTATATCCTTCACACAATACGCCCTTCTCCCAATGTATACCAGCAGAGTCTATCTGGTAACAGGTCTCTAATCCCTCTATATCGCTGAGTCTATTACAAAACTCAATGGCGTCTTTCCATGTGACATCCCGTTGCGGCCAATGCGCCTCTCCACTCATTGGAACCTTCATCACCTCCGCATACAGCTCTTGAGTCACTTCAGTTTTCGCCATCCAAAATGGCGTTATCAACTGAACCTGATGCCATAACGAATTGTCTGCCCGCATGGGGAGGTCGGTCGGAGCACCCATCATTCCTTGACGCAGGCTGATCTTTTCAAATAGATACTCGTACTCAATCGTAGGGCAAGCGAGATCGTCAACGGCCTCTTCTAAATCAACCACTGAACGAAATATCCCCCAACCAAATGGCACGGTGAACAATTCTGTATGAGACCAACAGCAACGTCCACATCCTCCAGATACAGAGACACCACCAGTCACGTCAACTTGGTGTTGTCCCAATGACAGTTTCAATTCGGATGGATCTGCCGACATATACTCTTGATCGAGTTTCGCTTTCGTCGTACCCCACATTGGAGCAGATTGAATCTCAACCACACTCTCTCGGCCTCCAAACACACCACCCAACCACAATGTGTAGAGTCCTACAAGAAATAGGAACGCCAGGAGCAACTGCCACCGGAGACGCCAAAACATAGGCGGCAATTGCCAAGTCAATTTGTCACTCGTTCCAGCCCGTTGAACCCGTTTAAAGAACGGTTGTTTCGAATCTGAATTTGGTTCTGGATCCTCATCCAGTTCAGCAGATTCCGAAACCTCAGACGATTGAAGTATCCACTCCCCGTCTTGCTCTATTAAAATGTCAACCTCGGGTTGCTCAGGCTGCTCTGTAAAGACAGTCGATTCGATAGGTTCAAAGACATCAGGCAATGGAACCGTAGACTGTATTGCAACCAACATTTCATGTGCCGATTGATACCGTTTTGTTGGATCTTTGTGAATCGCAGTATCAATGATAGCCGACAACTCTAGAGGTACATCCGGTCTAGCAGAGATGACGCTTTGATATCGACCACCGTTGATAGCGTGCATCACACTATATTCAGTATCTCCACCAAAGGGCGTACGACCAACCAACATTTGATAAAAAATAACCCCTATACGATATACATCTGTCCAAGGTCCAATCTGGTTTTGCTGATGAACTTCTTCGGGTGCTTGATAACGAAGTCGATCTACCCCTATTGAAATATGATGGACATCCTCATGCATATGACGATGAATCCCATCATCCATCAGAATGGCAATGGCTCCTTTATCGCTTTGATGTAAAAACACATTGCTTGGATGAATGTCCAAGTGAACCAGTTGGTCAACATGAAAAGTATGTAGAGCAGACAACACTTGAACCACCCAACGAACCGATGGCAATACTTCCACTTTTCCATATCGGTCCAAATGTTCTTTGAGAGTTCTGCCTTCGAGCCAATCCATTATGAAACCAAGATTCAGTTCTGTTTCAATCACATCTGTTACACGGATAAAAAATGGACTCTGATGCTCGATCCTCCATTGAACCCTTTGCAATAGGGCGGATCGTACACTTGGGATATCTCTGACTATCTGCGGCACCACCTTACATGCATGTACAGATTGTAACGTTGGATGCCGGACCTTATACACGAGTGCAGTTGGACTTTCACTCACTACAGACTCAATCGTATACCCACCGATATTCACCTCTACACCCTCACTGCAACATGCTATCTGCAGGGGTCAGATAAATTCGGAAAATGGAACCCTTTCCCACTTGAGACCGCAATTCAAATCTAATTCCAGTGCGTTCAAGAAGCGTTTTAACGATGGCAAGTCCGAGACCTGTTCCACCCACTTGCCTCGAGCGACTCTTGTCTACACGGAAGAATCGTTCAAAGATTCTTTTTTGATTCGTTGGCGATATACCTTCTCCCAAATCAATCACTTCAAGCTGAACATATCCATCTCTAAGTGCGGCACGAACGGTAACCAATTGATGTTCAAAACTATATTTCACTGCATTTTCGACGAAATTTCCAATGATATGATTGAGAGCATCTCGATTGCTGAACACGCGAATATTCTCAGAAATGAACACCAAAAATGAAATGTCTTTTCCCTCTGCACGAACACGCTGTTTGTCCACACACTCTTGAACGACACCCTGCAACACCAAATCCTCCATTGGTAGAGGACCATCATTCGCTTCAATCTTTGACAAGGTCAAAAGGTCCTCAAACAAATTGTTGAGTCGTATCGCATTTCGATGAATGGCTTGAATCATCATTTGATGCTCTTCTGACAATGCGCTTTGATCATCGATCATCATCTGAGCAAAACCAGCAATCGAGGTTGTTGGTGTACGAAGTTCATGAGAAACGTTGGCAACAAACTCACGTTGAGATCGTTCCAACCTCTTTGCTTGCGTAATGTCTTCCAAAATAATTAGTCGACCTTCGACTTCATCCGTTTCAACATTCTTGAGGACTGTTGAAGTCGCTTTTAAGACACTGTTTCCATAAGAAAACTCCGTGTTCAAAACTTGTTTATCCTCCTTCGTT
>CAJWHX010000035.1 GCA_913040875.1 uncultured Pseudomonadota bacterium
GTCTTGCAGTGTATCGTTGATGTAGTGAATGACTGTTCCAACGATTGCCATTTCCCAAGCCGCCAAAGCTTGATCTCTATAACCACGAAGAGTATTTAAATCTGCATCGGACAACTCTGTTCCCACTGTGTCAGCAAGAAGCTTTCGGCCTTCCCAGAATGCTGTCCAAGCATCTTTGGTCAAGTCAATCTGTACATTTGAACCTTTGTCTCGTTTACCAGCGTTACGAGAGTGTGCCCAGTTAACCTCTGTTTTAAGGTCAACACTACCGTCACCATCTCGATCCAAGTACGCATTGTCAGCAATCTCTTCGTCCGACCAAGTACCGTAGTCTTGAGCGCCACCGAAGTATCCAAAGCCTTCATCCCACGCGTGTTCCACGCCTGAGTAAGCTTTGTCCTCTGCAGGGATGTGTGATGCCAAAAGTCCTTTTCCATCAACATCGTCATCCAAATAGTCATCAGCACCTTGACTGAATGCAATTGCACCCCACAAGAACTTCTGAAGCAACTGTCCGTAGTCTTTTCCATCAGCTGTAACGTATACTGTACCGCCAGAAACACCGTCAAAGTTTGCAGCTTGCGCATCCAACTCTGCGATCCAAACGCGAACCAAAGATTCAGGAGATGTAACACCATCTTGTGTCCAACCAGCAAAGTCAGTCGACCAATCAACGTGGTCTGTTGCAGAATCATTCCCTGCAATTTTACCAAACAAGTTCTTGCCCGAGGAAACATCTCCGTAGTTCACCTGTAGTGCATCACCTGTAGCAAACTTGTGTGGGACTGCGGAAACATCAATATCTTTGATTGTATCCATATAGAACAGTAGGTCTTCTTCTACTTGACCAGGCACGAATACTTCATTTTGAACTCGTGTCTTCAACTCACCTACGTAAGACTTTACGTCTGCAATAAGAAGATGTCTGAAAACTTGACCAGAGTATGAAACACTCGAGTCACCGTCTGCATTCGTAAAAGCGTACAGGTCTGAGTCGGTGGTCCCAGTATCAGTATCGGTATCGGTATCGGTATCAGTATCGGTGTCAGTGTCTGTATCAGTATCTGCACCAGTATCTGTCACATCAGTATCATCTAGGCCAGTGTCGTCTGATTTATCGCCACAAGCAATAAATCCGGAAAGAATAAGTGTAGTCAGCATAAGGTCTCCAATAGTTTTATGTAACTGAAATTTTAAAATTGAAAATGATTATCAAAATCATACTGATTTTATAATGGTATTGATAATCATTATCAAATTAAATGCATAAAAAACATCGATACTACCTCATCAAAACACCCGACTAAACGAACTTCATTATCGATACAAACGCTAAAACATCTTTCGGAGCGATATTCAGATAGTGCGATCCATTAATATGCAGTATTGTACCTTCTAGTGACACGTAGATTGATGGATGTCAGGATTTCGTAGGTAATGGTGTCTGCCCACACAGCCAACTCCTCTACCGCGATGCACTGCTCACCTTGAGTGCCAAGCAACACAACTTCTTCTCCGTTGAATACCTCATCCCATCCAATATCAATCATAATTTGATCCATACAAATGGCCCCCACGACAGGATATCTCTTTCCGCGAATCAATACCTCAGCTCGGCCCGTCATACGTCTGTGATATCCATCTCCATAACCAACCGGAATTGTCACTATGCGGGTCTGCTTTGATGAATACCATTTTGAACCGTATCCGATCGGTCGATTTGGAGGCAGAACTTTGAAATAGACCACTTTACTCGTCCATCGAAGAACTGGTTTTACGATGATGGTACGTGGAATCGATGTATCAGGGTAGACACCGTACAACAACAGCCCTGTGCGAACCATCTGTTTATGACTTTGCTTCAACTGCAGTGTTGCTCCCGAATTGGCAATGTGAACCATCGGGATATTCAACCCTATCTCTTTGGCTGTTTGCAATACGCCTTCAAATCGCTGCAGTTGCAACTTTGCATGATCCAAATCTGCTGTGTCCGCATTGGCCAGATGACTAAATATCCCTTCGATATTGATGTGGGTACAACTTTTAGCCACGTCGAGCAGTTTGTGTGCGGACCACTCCTGCACACCTATTCTCCCCATTCCGGTATCAATCTTCAAATGAACTTTTGCTGTCTGCTGAAGCCTTTCCGCTGTTCGCTCGATCGCATTCAACTTGTCTATTGAAGATGCTGTCAAAGTAATATCGTGTTCAATATAGAGAGGGATCTGCTCACCCAAAATACCACCCATTACCAAAATGGGTGTCTGAATGCCTTCTTCTCTTAAAAGAATAGCCTCCTCTAAATATGCAACACCAAAATAAGCACACCCTTCTCGCTCCAGCCTCTCCGCAACAGCAACGATTCCGTGTCCATAAGCATCCGCCTTAATGATGGCCATTACATCGCACCCGCAATACATCTTAATCTGTTGATAATTGCGTACCAATTGCTCCAAATCGACGGACACATGAGTCGGTCTCAACGTATGATGGGATATGCGTCTTGGTTGCTCTAAAGCTGCTATTGATTTAGGATTGGACATCGGATCTACATTTTGTGTGCGTCTACAATATAAGTAACGCATCTCAATCTACCTCATCGGACAAATCTATGAATACCCACATCTTTAGACTGCATCCAAATCGTCCTCTTAGAGAATCGTTGGAGAAGTATTGTGCGTTGCAGACACCAATGGGAGCTGCGATGGTGACTTGTGTGGGGTCATTAACCCAGGCACGTCTTAGAATGGCTGGTGGCAATGAGATCATTGAACGCACTGGTCCGTTTGAAATTATATCACTGGTTGGAACATGGACTCCTGAAGGCGGTCATTGGCACATCTCTCTATCGGATGGAGATGGAAATGTTTGGGGTGGTCATCTGTGCACACACTCCATCATTTACACGACGGCTGAAATCATCATTCTCGATGTTGGACACCATCAACCCATACGTCAATATGATCCAAACACTGGATACGATGAACTGTTCATTCCCGACGCAGAGTAACCATCAACGATCAATTGGACAATCCGACGTAAAACCCCATGTCTCCTTGCTCATCCATATACGGAGACGTTTGTAGCCTCAAATTTGCAAACTGTCTGTTCTTCTGTGGTATCTGTAGTGATACGTCCTTGCCTCGATTTTTCAGGAGTACACCACTACCAACACCCACTGTGGCACCCAATAATGCTGCGCCAGATACGACTTGAGAGGAATCAGTAAACAAAAATGCACCCAACGACCCCATCGTTGCACCAGCCAAACCGAGGACCTGTGGGATGGCAGATTGTTCTGACTCCACTCGATTTGAAAGGATTCCATATGTACCAGCCGCTAAAAATACGTCCGAGGCGACCAGTGTTGCCAGCAGTCTTTCTGTATCGGTCATATCAGACTCAACACCAAGCATAACTGGTGTCAGAGCACCATAGTACGCCCCCCATGCAGAGGTTGACCCAAGATATATCGCATCGGCACTGGATACATCAAAATATTGACCAGTTGCCAACAACCCTAGTGATGCAGTGCCCAACCCTGTCTGAACCAACCCGTCTGCCTGTCGACTGGTTAACCATCCATTGTCTTGTGATATCGCCGCGATCGAACCCATGTGCCAGCCGGTCAACCCAAGCCCCACTCCTGTGGTTACCCAATCCGAAGGGGTGAAGTCCATCGTATTGCCGATCGTCGTTCCTCCTAGAGTTGCGACTGTACTCAGTAATGCCGCATTTCTAGACCCATCTTGGGAGTCTCCTTTTGAAAGATTGTTGAATCCGTACCCCAAAAGGTATCCGGATATCGCACCGTATGCGGAAAAGATACTCTGCTCATAAGATACAGGATTGCGGTGGTCGTAGTATAAGGCCCCTGCCATGGCAGCATGAGAGGACAACCGAACCCAACCCTCTGGATATTCAACACCAGTGGCCGGTAAGAGTTCATTCATTGCGATTCCCATTTGACCAGCCCAAACACCGGCAAACAAGACGGAAGTTGGCTCAGGATTCCAAGCATCCATCAATAGATGTGATGTACCGAGTCCCACGACCGAACCGATCGCAGCCATTTGAAGCTTGCGACGCTGATGCACGGCGTATACCTTTTCATGATCTCGATGGGCTTGATTGTACGCTTGATCAGCCGCTTGCATCTCTGGTGAATCCCAATCAGATTCTGAATCTGAATAATAGTCGTCCCAATCGGGATACTGCAAGTTGGATTGATCTGCAAATATGTCTGTTAAAGCCACAGCTGTTTGAGCACCCAAATAACCAGAGAAATCCACTTCCAAAACATCCGAGAGTGACATGTTTTGGTTCCTTGCCCAGTGACCATAGCCAGTCCCAGCCATCACACCGAGCGTTCTAGATAGAGCGGCGAATTCTTCATCCATATCAAAACCATCCGCAACCATCTGACTGGTTGCCAACCCCCACCCTGTAGAGGACGCCATTAATGCGGCCTGCGCTAGGGTTGGATGGTCTTGATTGGCAATCAGCCAACCACTTGTGGCACCCAGTAGAGCCCCCCCCGTGTACCCTATGGTCTCAGAAGTATCATTCTGACCCCAAACACCGACAGAACCTAGCAATACAGATCCGGTGACCCCCGTTGAGACAGCATAAATTTGATTGGCAAGTTTATTCACGGGAGCAGAGATGATCGGTATCTCTTTGTCAGACAACCACTCTGGATACTGCGCTTGTAAACTGGTGAGGGCTTGTTCACGAAGGGAAACGGGCACCTGATCATCTGCAATGTAGACCAATAACAACTCGGCCATTAGAGAGTTCTGAATCCCTTTTAAAGTCTCGAGAACATGCTGACCGGATCCCTTTACAATGATACGCTCTCCTTTCAAGGAACCAAAAATGTCTGTTTCGCCAAGCGACAGTGTCACATTGGAGGGATGAACCTCTGACACATAGAGAGCCTTTTGGAAAATGGCACGACACTCCAATACCGCTTCTTCTGAAGGAGACTGAGACAGATACTGTGGGAGCGATGTGACGATTGCACGATTCAGTGGACTATCCACATCAGAGTCTAGTACCTCCCACAAAAATGGTAAGGCTTGCGCACTGTGATACTGTGCTAGCTGCTGCACCGCTTGAATTCGGAAGTTTTCGGCTTGTCTAGAGTCAACAAGAATCGACAGATGATTGACAATCTCAGCATCTTGCTGTGCAAAATCTGATTGCATCGATATCTCTTCTTCAAGCTTTTGTACCCGAAGTTTCAACGACTCGACTCGCTCAATCTGCTGTTCCATCTCGCTTGTTTCAACCATGTTCAATGAGGGAACCGATTCCTCGGCACTCACCAGCGCAATCCACCACATAATACTCTCCTTTTATCAACAGTCTGTACTAATACCTATACTATTTCAATTCAATCCATGATTGCACCAGTAAAATGAGATACAGTCTCCTCAGGTCCACACTATGCAGATTGTAACGCTACCACGAAAAAAAATGCTGGATATCGCAGCCAGCTCCACAGATAAAGGGTTAAAGCGCGCTCTTGAAGCGGCTCATATGGATCAACTGTCTTCTAAAGATGAACACATCCCTCCCCATGTTCGAAAGACTCTGCGGAACGTTACGCTGGACTCCTATCTGCACACTCAAACCGTATACTATGCGCCAATTTACGCACCTGCTTTTGTCTTTACAGCCGTGAACCAAACACATACAGACCCAATCCTTTCAGTATTCACGGTTCTCAGCTTACTGATATTGCCGCTGAGTCTTTTGGCGTGGATACATAGACAACAACACTGGGCTGTCTCTCAAGTCAAAAAACTCTTCGATGAAGCTTTCATCTTCGTGCACAATGGGAGACTGTATGCGAACTTTCCAGAATTGAACTTTCTCGAACAACAATTGAGTGAATTAGAGTCCATGCGACATACTGCCAAACAAAGTTCCAAGAGCATTGCAGATCTCGCACAAAAGTTAAAAGAAAAACTGATCTTGATGGGGCAAAGTACCAACGACAGCACTCTAGCCGATTTGGAAAACCAATATCTCCTACAGCAAAGACTGATCACAGAAGCCACGGCCGCGATGGATGAAGTCGAAAATAAACGTCAACGCTGCCTTCACTTGCGGCAAGAACTATTCAACTGGGTTGAACTCGACTGGATGAAACAAAAAGCCAGTCAATTTACAGGCACTCACACTTCCGAGAAAATGTGGGCACAAGCTGCGGAAATGGAACTGATAGCGCACGATCTCAATATTCTTTTGAGTGGGGTACATGGCGAACTTGGGACGGCTCTTGCACAATGGCAAACACGCCATGAAATATCGAATCTATAAAAACACCTAGTGCGCTGTGGGTGTATATTTGAGATCTGGCTGTAAAATCACTCGATGTTCGAAGGCTTCTGTTTGATTTGGGGGGATGGAAAGTAGCTTTTCATAGGGTATGTATCCCTCTGCTTCAACTGCTACAGCCGCTGCATTTTGAACACTCATACAAGCACCTGACGTCCGCTTCATACCGTTGATTGTCAAATATGCATCAGCCGGTTCAGTCGTTACACACAATTGAACACTGGTATTGGACTGTTGAAAAGCCGCTGGTGTTTGTTGATTGGTTGGCATAGGGTAACCGATTGTTGGCACTTCGGGAGATTCAACATTAGGAGTAGGCACAGACAACTTTGGAATGCTCGGATCTTCGAGTACTGGTACCAACAATACTTGATGCGTTAAATCATTTTGTACCATCAGTAGCTCTCTATACGAGGCAAACCCTTCTTGACTCACCTCAACAAAGACCTCTCCTTTTACCTGAACACACTCTGAAACCTGTCTTGAACTCACCATCACTTGAGCCGTTGTAGGATGTGCATCAATGCACAATGTAAACCCACTACTTTCTAGAACCTCAGCATCATAATCGGCAGGAGGAATTAACAGTTCTGGATCATCCTTCTTCACGAAACATGCTGCCAATAAAACCCACAGTGTAGTCATTGTAATACTCCTTCGGATTGCAACAGAATAATACTTTAGAGTGGAAACTTCATCCCATCGTAGTGATTTTGAGATAGAATTCTGACAGGACATTCACTTTATCCATCTTTCATTGAGAACATCATGCTCATTTCCCTTTTTTGGATGCTAAATGCACATGCCAATACCTTCGTCACAACCATCAGTGAAGAGATTGATTTGCAACTGGGTGGGACATGGTCCATTCCATTTCACGATGGCTATCGATGGTGGCTAGGAATGGGTCAGGCAAGCGATCTATGGGTTGCACCACTGTATGACAGCAATTGGTATGTGGAAATGCCACTGACACAAAACCTATCCAATCAAGGTGTCCTTTTTGACCACTCGTTCAGGCGATGTCCAGATGGAACCTACCTTCACATCAGTACTGGACTGTCTCAAGATCCACACTACATCTTTCGATACGATGAAAATTTTCAGTTGCTCGGCAGCAGTCGCTATGAACAAGGGCAACCACCCCATGCCAACAACGATATCCCTGCCATTTGCGGCACTGAATTTCAAGGATTTGGCATAGCAGAGCAGCAGGGCCTACGAGATTTCTTTGTCGATGTAGATGAAAATGCATCTCCTATGGATCCAGTCGAACTGGAAAACTCTCCTCGAATGACAGGTTCGGGGATGACAGAAATTGATGGTGAACTGATCGTTGTCGGTATGGATCCAGGACCAGACCTCAGTATCTCTATCTACGATACCGACTTACAATTGATCGATCAGGCTTCTATCCCACCCTTCGATGATACCATCTTACATTACTGGCCCAGTCGAATCAAGCGTATCGGAAATCATTATCTCATCGCTACCATGGGTAGAAATCCTTCGGATGGATTCCCACTAGATACAGGGGATGTCTATGTGGTGGTGGTCAATGACACCTTCGAAGTACAAGAGTGGCACCAGGTTTCGTTTAACGATCCTCAAGAATCAGGGGGTATGCGTCCTTGGTTTGACGTATACGAAGATCAGATCATCCTAGGGTATGACAAAGCGAATAGCCTGTACTTGTACAGTCTAACGATTGATGTAGAGGCTTTTGAAAATGGCTCAGAATCTGAACCAAGTTCTGAACCTTCTGGGGAACCGAGTTCTGAACCTTCCTCCGAAGCCAGCTCTGAACCCAGCGCTGAACCATCAGATGAAAATGACAAGTCAGGGTGTGCTGGAGGACTGGGATTGCTTCCTCTTCTAGGATTGGGAGTGTATCGACGTAGGAAAAATACACTTGCACACTCAAATGCAACAAGATAATCGTTAACGTCTTTTTACGTACAAGTGAGAATGCCATGAAATTGTCGACCCGAGCGCAAACGTTACAAGAGTCCGCCATCCGCAAACTCGATGGAATCATTCAAACCATTCAAGGAGTCGATTTTTATCGCCTCAACATTGGTCAACCGGACATTCATACGCCCCCACCAATGATGAACGCCATCACAAGTTTTGAAACCAATGTTCTCAGTTATGGTCCGGCTTCTGGAACGCCCGCTTGTCGTACTGCGTTCGCCAAATACCACAGCCAATGGCAACCCGATCTAAAAGCAGAACATGTTGCTGTCACAACCGGTGGGTCGGAGGCTCTCCTCTTTGCATTCACTGCGATTTGTGACCCTGGTGACGAAATCTTAGCCCCTACGCCATTCTACACCAACTACAATGGATTTGCGACGGTTGCGGGCGCAACCATCAAACCAATCCCGACCAGTATCGAAAGCAACTTTGCATTGCCGTCGGATGAAGAACTTGACGCCCTCAAAACAGAACGGACCCGTGCCTTTGTCTTCTCCAACCCAAGCAATCCAACGGGAGCGATATATTCTCGTGCAGACGTGGAACGCATCGCAAGATGGTGTCATCGAAATGGAGTATTCTTGGTTTCTGATGAAGTCTACCGCAGGATTTGGTTCGACAGTCCTCCGGCTTCCGCACTCGAAATCGACGATGCCGCAGAGGCAATTGTGGTCATTGACTCTCTATCAAAAACATGGTCCGCCTGTGGATTGCGATTGGGGGCACTGATCTCGAGAAACCTAGAATTGATGGAAAAGGTAGAACGACTTGGGCAGGCTCGATTGGGTCCTCAGCCCCTGGCACAACACGTTGGCATCGCTGCTTTGGAAATGCCGAACGATTATTACGAAGAGGTGCGAACAACCTGGAAAAATCGAGTGGACACTCTCGCGTCTGCACTTGGAAAAATCGATGGTGTGCAGTTCAACAAACCCACTGGGGCGTTCTACTCAATGGTCGAATTGCCTGTGGATTCCACCGAAGACTTCGCCAGATATCTGATCACCGACTTCAGAAGTGAACGAAATGGCAAACAGGAATCTCTAGTCGTGGCTCCTGGCAGCGGATTCTATGTGGATGGTGCACGAGGGCAAAATCAAATTCGTTTGGCTGCCGTTCTGGAACCCACCAAGATTCAACGATCCATTGAGATTCTGCAAGAGGCTCTTGTCGCATACAATGCAAGGTAAACAATAGCGGTGACAATAAGACTTGACCCACTACATCTAGGTTTCGTGTGGTTGACCTATAGATGAAGATGATGTGCTGACTGAATTGCTATCCTCTTTATAAGGGCCAACATCAAACTTTTGTTGGGCTTCTTCGTCATTCATGAACAGTTCATAGTCTTCTAAAAGATTGAATACGGTTTTATAAGTCCACGGCTCAATATTAGACAGTTCGCGAGCTACTCTTAGAGGAATGTCTCGCTCTCGGCATGCTCTGGCAAGAAATCGATAGCGACCCCTGCCAGAAGGAAATCGCAGCATCACCGTTGCTCGTTCTGATACGCTCGTTGATTGGACCACATCTCTAATGGGGCCCATATCTTCAGAGTCTAGTAGGATCGTTTTCAATCCTTTGCGCGTGCGAAGCTGAATCAATGCGCGCAACATCTTTAAGATCTGCGGTCTTTGTCGTAAAAACGAAGGACTTTCCAAGATGAGCCTGGGATGGGTTGAAATTTCATTCATCCATCGTCTTTTTCGGACTTTTAATAAAAAGGTATCCAACACCTCCTGTCTCTTCATCAACAGATGGTCCGTTCCCATTAGGTGTCTAGCCAGTATGGTTTTCCCAACCCCTTCATCTCCAAACACAAAGATCGTCGGACGATCTCGTAAGGCTTTTGGTAACGGCTTTTCTCCGGTGAACTCGGTATATACCCCTTGAAAGAACGATGGGTAATACCGTACATATCGTCTTGCAGAGTTTTTTTGAGAAGAATTCGACACAGAGCCATTAAACCTGAATATTATAAAGAAAAAGAGAGGGTGTCATCTACATGTTAACTATGTAGACAATACAGTTTCGATCGACGTCAACGTATGATTTAACGTGAGACCTTTTGCGATGTAAAACACTTTTGTTTTACAAGACCGCCGACTTCTAGTATAACCATATCTACACTTTTTGCGACAGAAATAAGATCTTTTTTATACCGTCGATAAGTTAGGTTCCTTTGATTTTGTACACAATATCAGGTGTCTAGCCAATGTGACATATTGGGATCAAAAAATAGAGCCCCGATCCCATTTTTATGGTGTGTGCATTCTGTTTCCGTACAGCCGAATACAACAAAGGGATCACCTAGATGATCCCTCTTCTTAAACCGATTCTCGATGCTTACTTCAGCAATGATGCAGAAATGACGACCCGTTGAATCTCAGAGGTTCCTTCATACAATGTTGTAATGCGCGCATCGCGAAATAAACGCTCCACTTCATATTCTTTACTGTACCCATATCCTCCGTGAATCTGTAGTGCCTTATCTGCACAGAAGTTGGCACATTCACTGGCAGCCAGCTTCGCCATCGAACAGGCTCGAGAAATCTCGGAACGACTAAGCTCACACGTCCCTGCCATTTCTGCATCCTTGATGGTTGCCGCTTTCCAAGTGAGCAAACGAGCTGACTCAATTTTGGTGGCCATATCCGCGATCATCCACTGAATGGCTTGCTTGGTAGCAATTGGTTTTCCGAACTGCTCACGTTGCTTGGCATGTGCAATCGCAAGATCAAGAGCACGCTGGGCAATACCCAAAGCCTGAGCCGCGATTCCTACACGACCACCATCAAGCGTTGACATTGCGACCGCAAAGCCTTTGTCTTTTACGTGCATCATGTTGTCAGCACCAATCGTCATGTTGTCATAGACAAGTTCAGATGTACCAGAACAGGCTATTCCCAGTTTCTCTTCTACCTTCCCAACACTAAACCCAGGCGCTGTAGTTTCAAATACAAATGCGGAGACACCGCGATGACGCAAATCTACGTCTTTATTGGCGTAGGTCACGCAAACATCTGCTTGAGGACCATTGGTAATCCAAATCTTGGTACCGTTCAGAACATATCCAGCATCTGTCTCTTCATAATGAGTCCGCTGAGAACCTGCGTCTGAACCAGCATTTGGCTCAGTTAATGCGTAGCAACCCAATTTCTCACCACTGGCAAGAGGGGTCAAGTACTTTTGCTTTTGCTCTTCCGAACCAAACTTAAGAATTGGCCAGCAAACGAGTGAGTTGTTCACACTCATGATGACACCCACCCCAGCGTCGGCGTAGCAAATCTCTTCAAGGGCAACAACATAATCCAGAACCGTCAAGCCCATACCGCCATATTCTTCTGGAATGAACATTCCCATAAACCCATTGTCTCCCATAGCTTTCACAATCTCTGTTGGGAACTCATGGGTATGATCTCGCTCGATCGACGTCTCGATGATCTGCCACTCGGCAACAAACTCTTTGGCGAACTGCTGTATTTCTAATGTACTTTCCGGCAAGGTAAACATATCTTCTCCGATATCTTGTTGATGTTGATTATTGTCCTGTAAACTTGGCAGCTCTTTTTTCAAGGAAAGCCTGCATTCCTTCTGTTTGATCGGTTGTCGCAAAGCAACGCCCAAAAGCCTTCGCTTCAGCAGTGAGACCTGCATCGGTATCCCATCGGTCAGTAATATCGACCACTTTCTTAACAAGTTGGACGGCAACGGGTCCCTTCTTGGCAATGGTTCGGGCCAACTTTTTGGCGCCTGCTAAAACATTTTCTTCTATACGAAGCGCAATCCCCAAAGATACCGCCTCATGTGCATTGACGATTCTACCTGTCATCATCAGCTCAAGCGCGGCTTGACGGCCCACTCGGCGAACCAAACGCTGTGTCCCACCGAATCCAGGTATGACGCCCAAATTCACCTCTGGCTGACCAAACTTAGCATTCGGTGAAGCAAAGATGATATCACAGCACATCGCGAGCTCACAACCGCCACCCAGTGCAAACCCATTTACTGCTGCAATGGTTGGTGCTGGGAAATGCTCCAGTTTTCGAAATATTTGCTGGCCAATTAAGGCAAAACCCTCCGCTTGCTCAGCAGTAAACTTGGACATCTGAGAAATATCGGCACCTGCTGCAAACGCTTTGCCTTCACCCGTCAAAACGACTGCCGTCAGTTCACTATCTTTCCAAGCGTCAAGAGCCTGACCCAGTTCTTCAACCATCTGTGTGTTGATGGCATTGAGAGCTCTGGGGCGACTGAGTGTAATAATGCCTACCGTACCTTCTACTTCTGCGTTCAATGTTTCAAATTCAGACATGAGTACTCCTGCTTATTTGCTGTAGTCGTAGAAACCACGACCGGATTTGCGACCCAACCAACCAGCTTCCACATATTTACGAAGCAGTGGAGATGGACGATACTTACTGTCTTTAAATCCGTCGTGCAACACTTCCATGATCGCCAAACACGTGTCTAAACCAATGAAATCTGCCAAGGTCAATGGACCCATCGGAACGTTGGTTCCAAGTTTCATCGCAACGTCGATGTCTTCTACAGAAGCAATCCCTTCGTACAATGCTTGGGCTGCTTCGTTGATGTACGGCATCAAAATACGGTTTACAATGAACCCCGGCATATCTCTACCTTCCACTGTAGTTTTACCCATTTGTTCAGCAATCTTTGAGACCACAGCATAGGTTTCATCTGATGTAGCCAATCCTCGAATGAGCTCCACCAGCTTCATCACGGGGACTGGATTCATGAAGTGCATTCCCATCACTTTATCGGGACGGTTGGTGTTTGCAGCAATCGCGGTAATAGAGATGGAGGATGTATTGGAACACAAAATGGTGCTTTCAGGTGTTTTCTCAGAGAGTTCGGCAAAAATCTTATTCTTGAGATCCACATTTTCTGTGGCTGCCTCTACAACCAGCTGAGCTTCCGCATGAGCTCCTAAGTCAACAGAGGTACTGATGCGAGGAAGAGCCTCTTCGATCTGAACGATCAACTTTGCCACCTGAGTATCGTGCTGGTCTTGAGTAATTCGACCTTTCGCTAGTTTCTTACCCAAACTGGCAACACCACGCCTCATGTTCTTTTCAATGCCTGCAACACCACGTGACAATGCATCTTCAGAAATGTCGGTCAAGATCACGTTGAAGCCTGACATAGCTGCCACGTGTGCGATCCCAGCGCCCATTTGCCCAGCACCGATTACACCAATTGTATGAATCCCTGACATTGTTTTCCCCTTTGAATTTGTGTCGATAATTTGACTTTCACATAACGGAACAGACCATTTTTGACCAACTCAAAACCTTGTCTGACCGTTCATGTCGAAGAATCTAATTTTGAAAAGCATTCACTCTTCTCTTGAAAAAAATTGGGACTGGAATACAGAAGAACACCCAAACCATGAAGACATCCAAACTTACCCTATGGGGATTGCTTGCTCTAGCGATTCCATCGATCCTGTCTCAATTGCTAAACAATGCATTTCGCATCATTGATCAATACTGCATACAGTGGCTTGGTGCACCTGCTCAAGCAGCTCTAGGCTCCACTTCGTTCATTTTGATCGCCGCTTTCTCCATGTTCATGTTCATTGGTGCGGGAGTCGGACCACTTGTCGGAC
Organism: uncultured Pseudomonadota bacterium; assembly: GCA_913040875.1. The sequence goes on from CAJWHX010000035.1 coordinate 13,958, forward strand.
GTGCAACTGGAGCAGAAGATCCAGAGGGACGAAATGTCTTCATCGGACAGAGTCTACGAGGAACTGTCTTTGTAGCCATCGCCTATTGTCTAACGCTTGTTCTTTCTGCCCCTTTTATGCCAGAAGTTGTTGGGCTTAACGGTACCAGTGCTGACATGATGGAGTCGTACTTGACCTGGCTTGGGTATACAGGGTTCTTTTTGGCGTTTGGCCCCGTGATAGATGCCATTTACATCTCTATGGGAAACACCAAGTTTCCGATGCTACTCCAACTGCTGGCAACGGTCATCAATGCCTGTCTCAACTATTTCTTAATTTACACGATGGAATTTGGAATCGCGGGAGCCGCTATTTCTAGTGGAATATCGCGAGGTGTCGCTTCCATAATTGGGCTCTACTACATACAACGAGATTTTGCTCCGAAGTGGAGCGGCGTATCCGAAATACTGCGGATGGTTCGAATCGGAACACCCATTGCCATCGGTATTCTCTCTTATGCCCTTGTGTATTGGGCCCTTCTAAAAACCTCCATCTCTCCTCTTGGAGAGCCTGTGAATGCGGCTTTGGGAATTGGATTCTCAGCACTCGAAGGGATCTCCTGGCCAATATTTGCCGGTATTATGCTTGCGGCCAGCAGTCTTGTCAGTAGACAATTGGGGGCGAAAGATACGGAAGGACTGGATCGCACTCTAAAATTGAGTTTTCCTGCTGCCACTGTATTGGGATTAATTATTTCAGCGTTTTTCTACTGGGGCGGCGAAACATTCTGTGGTTTCTTCACCAACGATCCTATTGTTCTAGAACAAGCTATCTTCTACGCACAAATTCTAGCATTCTCTCAAGTTTTCGTGGCATGGGAAACCTTATCCGAAGGTGTTTTGGAGGGCGCTGGAGATACAAAGTCTGTTTTATGGTTGGGCATGCCTTTTAATCTACTCCGCATCCCACTCAGCTATTATTTGGCCATTTATTTGGGATGGCATGCTTTTGGGATCTGGTGGACCATCAATTTTACAACGTATATAAAGGCATTGCTGAAGATGTGGGTCGTATCAAGAGGCAAGTGGCGATCGTTGGACATTTAGATTAAATTTGTCCGAAACGCCT
>CAJWHX010000036.1 GCA_913040875.1 uncultured Pseudomonadota bacterium
AAAATCATTTACATACCATCGTCAAACCCTTGAGAATCCCGATCAGAGAATTGAACTCTATACGACTCCAGGATCGAGTGATTGGCACAAGTGTGTTGAAGGTGAACCCATCCCTTCAACGGCAACCAACATCGACATGACAGACATTTATGAGCCCAAAAATGAACTCAAACAGCTTCTTGCCAAAAGGTCTGTCAATGCATTGAGAATCGATTTTCACCATAGCGACTTGACTGACAAACTGTCAGAGTGGGAAGAATTGACCTATTACTACAATCCAACGGTTAGTGAGATTAACGACTTCCCCTCTTCGGTGTGGAGCCTCAGTCTTACACATGAGCAAATCGAAATTCTAGGGGAAGACCCAAATCGATTCGAGATTCTAACCAACATCTACATCGAGCCTCAATATAGCAACAAACGAACAATTGATTTGACACCCTTAACCGCCTTTGAACTGGAAAACTTAGATGTGTCGGACCATCGATTGAGTTTCGTCAATGATGTTTTACCCGAAGGGCTAACGGCTATCTATTTATCAAAAGAGATGTTTCTCAAGTTCCAAAACAAACTGCCTAAGAGTTTGAAGTATCTTTCGCTACGGGGATATCAACTCACTGAGATACCCGAATGTATATTCAATCTCCCCAACCTGATCGGTCTGGATCTAAGTGGAAACAATCTGAAGGCTCTTCCAGATAAGTTGTTCTCACTGACACAATTGCAACGACTTGATCTGTCCGGAAATGATCTGGATAACCCTTCACAGGTTGAACGGCTCGCTAACCTTATTCTGTTGGAACATCTCTCATTGAACTTGATAGGGTTGAGAAGCCTTCCCGATCTGTCATCGCTCAAAAAATTGGACTACTTCTCAGCATTTGGCAATCATTTGACGCACGTCTCCGACAGTCGTTTGCATAGGGATCTCGAATACTGTTACGTCGATTTGGCTCACAATGACATCGAAGATATATCAGGAACCTTCGCTGGCGTATGTACTATCGATCTCAGTTTTAATCATCTTGCAGACGCGTCTAGAATTAAAGGTCCTGAAATCTATTTGCAACACAATCCACCTATGAACAAATTACCAACTTGTGAGAGTTGGTTGTGGCTAGATCGAGATCAAGTGATCACTTTATCTTCTCAATTCGCGACAATACATATGCAAACACTCAATCTATCTGGTGCCGGTCGCTATGAAATCTATGAAGAAACCATTGCACGGATTCAAAACAGTGGAACATTCACTGATCTTTCGGAAAAAGATCTACCCTCTTTGGCACACTGCAAACAGTTGGATGAACTCTTCCTGACAAACAATGCCTTTACGCAAATCCCCACCTTGCCTTCGTCAGTATCTTGGGTAAGCATGGAACACAATCGGTTGGGTAATGAGAAAGGTGTGATCAAACTACATTCAGAAGCCCCACTTGTAAATCTATGGATGCTAAATCTAGCACACAATCCTGCGCTCAAAGATATCCAAACCACCTACCCTTTAAACGCATTAAGTGTGTTTGACATCAGCAACTGTTCTTTTGACGACATCCCAGACATTTTAGGAGAGACAGAGGAATTGAAATTGGTTTCAATCGATGGCAACCCGTTCAAAAGCCTGTCCAACATTGAAAAACTGCCTCGCTCGCTCATTGAAAAACTTCGAGTGAACCTCTTCGAGAGACTGTTTCCCGAGCAATATGAAGTCAATTACGAAGGGGCAAATCCAAATCACCATTGCCTGATCACCGAACGAGATGACCTTCCTTTTGAGGTTCGTGAGCACTACGTACTCAATGAACTAAATGGAAGCCCTGGTCACTCACGAGAACTGGCAACCTTTGAATTCTTGGGAGTGCTGTATAAAGTGACCAAATACATCCATTACCAATGGGAGGAACAGTACAGTGTTGAGCATACAATAGAACCAATCGATGCTTTTACAGTGGATCAAGTTAAAAACTGGTTCTGCAGACATTATGAAGAAATGGTCAACGATGATCTCGTCTCATATTTCAATCCACTGACATTGGTACGGCATTTAAAACAACTCGTTCCAACTCCTTCACAAGAATATTATTTCGACGATGTCGATACGGCAGACATTTGCAACAACATTGAAAGTCTCAAAGGACAGTTTGTCGCATGGAGTGCAAACGTTTCCAGTGATTTTCATCTCAAACGAGACAACAAGCACTTCCTAAATGAAACGGTTTGTACCAATGCCAACCTAAATAATATGGCCCTGCAGAACATTCAATTTTCAGGAGTCAACTTCTGCGGCGCCTCCTTACAAAACACAGATTTTACAGACAGTATGCTCCATGCCTGTAATCTTTGTGGGGCAGATCTTACAGAAAGCAATCTTAGAATTGATCAACTTGGGGACAGCAAAATCGATGGCTACTGGGCGTCTTCACGACGCAACTTCTCTCTATATGACAAACACACAACGTGGCCCGCGGAATTTGATCCAACAGAATCTCCAAATCTCGTGGAGATCAACATGCCATTCTATCGAGTTGTAAGAGCACGATACATGAGCAACCTTCGTAAAGGGTCATGGAAATGGACCTTAAGCGATTTTGATGCAGTATTGAAACCATTTGGCATCCGTTTGAACCACAACGATAAAACCACCATCCCGAAGCCCTTCATGGCTTCATTTGAAGAAATTATGGGACATTTCGTTTCACCGACCCCTGCTCTAAAGTCACTGTTTTCAACTGGGGAGTGTGATCATATCGAGAATCCAACATTTGATTTAAAACCCATCCGTGAACGATTTGAGGATGAAGAAATGGATCAGGAATATCACGGGTTTTGGCGCAACGAACGCTCTACTGAGCATATGTTGTGGATGTTTCAAGATGGTGTCCTAATTGAAAACAGCTTCCATGCAGATGATTGGGATGCAGCAGAACCCAACACATCCACTGTGGATCTCTTGGAGTTTAAAGAAGAACAAACTTGGGTGGTACTAACCAATCATCTTTCTCACTGGAACTACGCCGATGAAAACTTTGATCTGATTGGTACCTTTGAATACACCTTCTTTGACAACAAAGAGGATGCCTATGCAGAATGGTTGAGAATAGATCAAGACCATTTGCTGGCTCAAAAGAAGCACAACATCTCTCTTTTGCAAAAGTGGTCCAATTTGCTATCTGCAGACGATTGGAACAGATACTTCCGAACTGTCTTTGGAATCAATTCACCAATGTGGTTGAAATTGTTTCAAGAACCCGAACGATTTGAAGCACTGTGTACAGACTTCGGAACATATTGTGATGAGGTCATCGCACAGTGGAAAGAATCTGAGAGTGCAGAGTGATTTCAAGTCTCGTCTATGATGTCCACAATCGTACAACTTTACCGAACTCTATTCAGTGTACAACGGCAATGTTTCCTGGAGTTCCCTTCTCTGACGCCATCGATAGAATTGCGTCTAAGATTGAAGAACGACCAGAATTGTCGATGGATTGGATTCAATTGTGCCCGCAGTCTTATGGCGTGGTAGATGAAGGACTCATCACAGACCTCAAACGCCAATATCCAAGCACCAAGTTTCAATTGCATTCCAATGTCCGACTGGAATGCGGGAAATCACCGGTGCACGGATCTTCACACGGAGAGTGGGTCAATGAATACCTCGAAACTTTTGAGCGTCTGACTCTTCTGAGTGGGTGCGGGATTTACTCGTTGCACAGTGGGTATGCAGACGAGATGTCCTTACAAGAGATGTTTGAGAATGTGCGTCAGTGGAATAAACAATACGACATCATCATTGCGGTTGAAGGTCTTTATCCAGAACGACGAAGACAGGCCCTCATTAGTACGTGGGCAGAATACGAAGCACTTCTACATGCAGATATCCCCTATGCCATCGATTTATCACATCTACACATCGTAGCCACCACGGAGCGCAAACGTCCTCTACAACTCGTGCGAGACTTGTTACGCTCTCAACACTGCCGAGAGATTCACCTATCTGCCAACAATGGACGAGTCGATGCCCATAGACCTTGGTCTGAGAGCAACAGCGAATGGTGGTGGGGGGTTATCGATGCCCGCCATGATGAGTGCGTCGTCTTTTGTGAGGAGAACCTCCAGACGCGACGCAACCATCTAGGTAGACATATCTGAGTCGACAACCGATGAATGTGAAAACATCCCGCCTTTCCAAGAACGAACATCGCCGTCTTGATTGGAACAAGACACTTCCGTCTTCCACCACTTCGAAGATAGGACATACCCTTCATCCAAAGACTGTTGAATCGCTTCGGAAAACTCCTGCCACAGTACAATCTGCCACATTCGAATGTATACAGCCCAACTCACGCCCAACAGACACAAGATCATCAGTCCTGTGAGTACACTGTGTACGATCGATTCATCGAGCCAATGAATCACTCCGACAAGTCAATCACTTGCCCCTCCCGAGCCACTCTCACTTTTGTGAAGCGCTCTCCATCTTGTGATGCCCAATAATCTGCCAATTTGTCCATCGTCTCGTCATTTGCCGTTGGAGAATGGTGGAAGAGCATCAGCTTTTTAACTCCAGCCATATTGGCTAGTTTGACCGCATATTCTGGATAAGCGTGACCCCACGTGATCTTTTGAAGATACTCGTTGTATTCAAACATTGTATCCATGATCACCAAGTCTGCGTCCTTCATGATACTGAGCAACCTGCGCTCTGCTCGAAGTGGTTCTTTATCTCCGCTGAGACCTTCAGTCGGCTTACTCAGTGGTGCTGTGTCGGTCAGATAGGCCACTGCAAAACCATCTGCCTCTACGCGATACCCACAAGATCCCCCTGGATGATTGAGGCTAACTGTTTTGATGGTGTATGGATCCCGATGCAGATTCTGACCCACTCGAACCCCGTGGAATCGAACCTCTGCAGCCAAATCTCGGATCCGAACTGGATGATAGAGACCATTCAAATAGCGACTTAGCTTGTTTTGAGCATCCACAGCACTGTATGCTGGAACGTTTACGCGAACAGTGTTTCCTGGAATGTAAAGAGGGGCAAAGAATGGAAATCCAAAGAGGTGATCCATGTGAAAATGCGTAAAGAGAACTTCCACATTGTTGTGTCCTTGTTGCAGTACATCTACACCAGCCGGTCTAGCACCCGTTCCGCAGTCTAAGATCAGCGGCGTCCCTTCCTTTGACTGAATTCGAATGCAAGACGAATTGCCACCATACTTGGTGATGTCTGCACCAGATATGGGAATCGACCCTCGAACACCGTAGAACTGAACTTGCATGTACACTCTCCCCAACAAATTGTTGGGATACTATTTGACTACTCTATTTATTATAACCGACTCCCTTGACATGTCACAATATGAGAAGTCGTCAAAAATCGTCACAACTTAAAAATAGTACCGAAATCCCAGCTGTCCGTCGACACCCCATGAAAATGAAATGGACGAACCCAACACATAAACTGTTGGAGCAGTTTCTACGTACACCTCGACAGGTAAACCATCAGTGGTCAACAAAATCCCCATCACTCCCCGTAGACCAATATACGTATTGGTCTGCTGAGCCACCTGACTAGACGCTGCAACCCCTCCTCCCAAATAAACGGGAAGAGAATAACCATCGATCGGATCATTTAAACTGGGTAGGTGGTATACCACATCTAGACTCAAACCCACATCTCCAATCTGACCCAAATCTCCACCAAAGGAAAACTGCGTTGCCAAATCGTTGGCGAGATAAATCTTGCCAGTGATGCCAGATGGTGCACCAATGCAGGCACCAAAGCCAATCGACCCAGCAGAATTGGGATTTGCAGAAGCGAACTGAAGACCTAACAACAATAAAGGAATCATACCCATACTTTATCCAATTGTGAATCGGAATCCCAATTTTCGATGGATGTCTCCATCTCCAATCAGTATCAAAGGTCTTCGTGGACCCATTTACGCATCTCTTGCAGCGTTGTGTGGTACCAATCATCTGAGGCTCTCTCGGCAACAAAAGATCGAAACAACTCTTGTAAAATCCGAACAATGTCCTCATACTCTTGCATACGGAGAAGGAGAAATGCTTCCTTGGTATCTCCATCTTCAATGACAATTGTCGGCTCATCAGCGTCTTCGTTCACCTGCTTCAAAGAAGAGATGTCGCACAGGTCTCCTTTTAAAGTGAGCATGTAACTATTTCCGGGCAAACGCAACAGCAACTTCACCTCACTGATGACCTTGCCACTGATGAGTGCCGCTTTGGTCTCGGCAGACCCAGCTGCTTCCGATCCAGTAATGACCGTCCGAGCCTTGTCTTCACCATCGCCAGTAAAACTCAGTCTATCTTGAAGACATATCTCAACAGGACCAATACCTTCTACATCAAAATGCTTGTCCTCCACTTCTGATTGATAGAGCAACCAAGCGTAGAACTCAGGGGCAATGTGTGGATAAATTTCATCTCGCAAATCCGTTTCGGGCATGACGCTTCTCCTAAATTTCGATTGAACTGGGGCTAGATCTATACTTTAAGTGCATGGGCTTTGAATCCAGAGACCCCGCACTTGGTCATCGTTTCTAAACTTGGATCATCAACATTCAGGAACATCAGTGGGGTTTGAACCCGCAATCCAAGTCCAAAGGTTGCAAAAAAGTGATCACAAAACTTTTCATTGAATGCATCTGATAGATTCAGCAAGATCAGGTACTGCTGTTCGATGTTCCAGCAAAACTCCACCACTTTGATCTTGGGAAGGGTTTTGGCGTAGAGTTCAGCGCTGAGCACATCTCGAATATCGTCTTTGTCTCTTTTTGGAATGCGATCTTTGTGGTTTGTAGTCAGCCACTCTTGCACACGCATTTCGAATAGAGCGCGAAATAGATTGCTGGGCAACGCTTTCTTATCCACTCGAAACTGTCCAAAAATATAGGGATCTAAATACCATTTGTCCATTCGAGAGAAATCCGCATCAAGTAGCGAGTCGGCTGTCACCCACCCAATTTGTTCTTCTGTGCGTTGATTGTTTTCTGCATTCTCAAAAGCGTGCATCTGAAACTGGTTCTGGATTTGAGTCAACCAATCGGATTCTGATTGGTCTGGTTTGCCGTCAATGCTGTATCGACGCATGGTGCGGGCACCTTTGATCAACTTCATGAATTCTCCATTCAATTGGGGCGATATTTTCTCAATGTTTCTGCCTAGAGTGGATAATACAGACAGGTCCTTCCGTCCATAGGAAAGATGGAAAATCCCAAATATTGACCGTTACAAAGACAGGGTCACAAAAGCGTTGTTGCAAAAATGAGCCAGAATGGGAAATACTACCCAGCCCGTATGCCTAGCCCACCAGCCAAGTACAATGCCGAATAAGATAAGCGGAGGTACTGCAGACCAAGTTTCAAAGTGCATCAACCCAAATAGGATCCCCGTCATCACAATCCCTTTCCACTCGCCGATCTTATCAATCATCCAAGGCAGCAAGGTACCTCTGAACAGAAGCTCTTCTGAAATGGGAGCCAGTCCAATCACCAAGACCATCGTGCAAAATTTCTCAATGGGGGTCCCATCGGACATGAGCTCTACAAGTCCCTGCTGTTGAACTTCCCCCCCCATCGACTCAAATAATTCAAGTAATAAGCCTGAACCGATCAACGAACTGACTCCAATCAACATGCTCATCCCCGTCCATTTGTAGAGATTTTTCGGAGATGGCAATGGATTGGGGGTGCTTCCGACACCTGCTGACAGCAAATAGGTCAGTGCCAGCAGCTGATTGGTACAAGAGGTCAACACCAGTGTAAAATCAGACTGGTCAAGAATCAAATACACTCCTGTTCCGCCAAACAAAAACCAGAATGCTGCAATCCAAAATCGCAACCCATCATCCAAATGTCTAGAACGCCAACCAAACCACATCGCACAAAGCAACATGACTACGGTATACAAAATGGCCAAAGGCACAGTATTCGTCTCATCTTTTGGGGTTCATACGTATATTTCTATTCTTCAGACAACGCCAAACGACACTGATGAAGTCCCTGACCAAAAATGTTGGTGTCGTAGCAAAATACTTTAGACGGACAGGATTCTGGAATCTTTTCACGCCCACCACCAAAGATCAGCACAACAGGGTAGTTCCTCATATCAGTGTTGTAAGACCATTGACCTTCTCGAGCATCGACCTGCACTTCAATAGTGGTGGTCGACAGATGATGCCGGACGAAATTCACAAAAACTTTTGAGACTCCCAAAACTAGTACTCGACTCCAACCTTGTAGCAAGAACTCTGTAACAACCTCTCGCATCTCAGCGGACAAATCAACTCCTCCACTCAGTTCGCATTTATCATTGTCTACGGGAATACATACACCTGGGATTGAAGAGGTGTCTCGAATACCCTCAGAAATCAAGTGAACTTTATCCGTCAAAAAGGACCGCGTGGATTCCTTTTGTACCAGCGCATCTTTCCAAAGAGCCCAGCTGTATTGTGAGTTCCCGACAGCCTGAAAAAATCCAATATACTCTCCATGGGTTCTCAAACCACGCTCATTGAGTAAGGTCGTCAGCAATATCGAATCCGAGCCTTCCATATGGGTCTGCTTTTGCTTTTCAATCGCATCTGACAGACGCTCCACCTCATCTTTTGTGACCCTGAGCTCTTCCTGTTCCGCGGCAGACTGTTGCTTGACCTGAAGAAGTTCAGCCTTCAATCTCTCAATTTCCTCTTTGAGTGGGGCTGACTTGGATTGAAGTTCGAGACGTTCTGTTCCAAACTTGGCTTCCAATTCTTCGCGTTCTTTTACCCAAGTCACTCGAGCCGCCTGATGATCTTCTTTAAGGCTTTCCAGCTCTGCTTGCACACGTTTAAAGTCTTCTTCTTGCTGGAGCCACTGCTCCAAATCTTGACTGTCCACCTCCGGTTCCAAAGTCTCTTCTGGTTGAACTTCAGGTTCTTTTTGCTTTGGTGGTGGAACATTGGATTTTTTGAGGGATTCTTTGGGCTTAGACGGTTTTACTTTGGGCGCAGAGGACTCTACGCCAAACATATCGTCAAAATCAAGTCCCAAGGCGTCTAATTGACGAACTTTATTATTTTTGCGTCCCATGTCTTCTCCAATTGGCGATGCTCATACTCAAATTTCGTAGCCCATACAGCATCAAAAATCAACGTTTTATCCAGTTGCTCATTGCTGAATGTATATAGATTCAAATCGGAATATTTTTCACAACCAACTCATGTGGATAGACGATGGGATTGACTCGGACACTGGTAATCAAGGCGTCATACGGAGCCTCGATGACCTCTAAAATCTCCCCACCCACAACATGTTGAATGGTTCCGAGCAGGGTTCCTGCAGCAACCTTCTGTCCGACTTCCACACGCGGCAAGAAAAATCCTCCGTGCTGAGTGCGAACTTCTGACATTTTCCCTTCAAACTCAATTGTATCTGCAGGTGGTAGCAATACATCTTTGACTATCCCTACCGCACTCAACCAGTATCTGAGAACGCGTTGCATAGAATCGATGGTTGCCGAGTGCACTGTATTCCCACTACCACCAGTACAGTACAGCACTTTTTGACCGCGCTGGCGGCATTGACCCAATAGACTGACCTTACCATCGATCTCGGATTGTATCCAAACAAGGGGGGCGCCCAACCCAGAACATACGTCACGCTCAGACTCCAAGCACCTAAGCTGAACCAAATCACACACGTGCTCAGCCCCAGTGTGCACACTGACAACCCAATCGCACGGTTTTAAGGCTTCAAATACTGCGCTGGCTATTCGCTCAGAAGCAGAGCCATTCTGATTGCCGGGAAACCATCGATTGATATCTCGATGGTCAAGAGGGTTGTTTTTACTGGTTTCATCCAGTCCCATACGGTTGATCACAGGGAAAATGTCAATACAGCCTTCGATGGTTGCCGAGGTCAGTTGTGACACCAATTGATTGACCGCGCAAACTCCGCCCACTTCATTTCCGTGCAAGCCAGCCACGATTGCCACATGTTTACCAGAACTGGGGTCACCGAAACGAAGTCTATGAATCTCTACAGAGTCTCGAAACGGAGCCTCCAATGACAAAATGACTTCAGATTTGAGGGTCACACAGCCTCCAACGCTTGAAGCCGAACTACCATATCACCTGGCGACACCACCGGTTGATTTCGCAAAGCAATGATTCTTCCCGTTCGACTAGAGGTGATCTTTTCTACCACAGCTGAGGTCCTTGGATCAAGGACCATACCAAGTAAGTCACCTGATTCCACCGTGGCATTTAACCGAGTGGAGGGTAAGAATAACCCTGCGGTATTGACCCGAGTTCGGATCACAGCATCATCCCGAACCAAAACAGGATCCTCCATCGCCATCCATGGAAATGGTAACAGCGTCTCAGGTAAAACAGTGGTACGAGTCAAGAGATATAAACATCCATCTGAAAATATGTCTCCCACATCTTCAGTGAGACGATTGCCTTGACCGCCTTCTAGAACAATGACGTTCTCAAATTGCTTACCCAAAGTTTTGTCCGCTATAGAGCTCGATCGACGTGTCCATACAATAGGAGTATTGCACTGACGTGCGATGTCCAATAGTGTCACACCCTCTAGAATTTCATTGTCGACTTGCGTCTCTCTAATCATCGCTTGGGGAATCTCTACAAATCCCAATCGAGCCCCACGGATCTCAACAACCAAATCCGCATGTTTCAAGTCTTCGGTGAGACGATGGGCCAATCTCGCGGGAGGATGACCATCTGCTTTGCCGGGAAATTGACGGTTTTGATCAATGTCAAACCCAGGCCAAAGTCGACGACCTTGTTCCGCTGCAAGTGGATTGATGCATGGATAAACATCTACGTAGCCTTTGAGATCGGGCTCTAAGGTGCGTAAGGCTTGCATCAGCCGAAAAGCCACTCGTATACCTTCAGGAGCATCTCCCCGTACACCAGCAACAAAAGCGACCGTCGGTCCCTCACCCGTTCCGAATCGATAGCGCTGTACAGACAATGTCGCACCAGAAGGTGTCTGCAGCTCAAAAATATTCATAGTCTCCATTTACTCTCCGAGATCATCCATCAAGTACTGTTGCGAACCAAAAGGCGGCTCGGAGTCTTCAACCTTCTGATAGGTACCGTCTCCAAGCAACCGCCACGACTGTTGATTGTCTTTCCAAAAGACAGACTCCATCTCAAACAAAATGCGTTTGCGGAGTTTGTTGCTCAAAATGGGGCAGCAGACTTCGACACGCTTGTGAAGATTTCGCTCCATCCAGTCACTGGAAGCAATGTAAACCTCACCACTCGAAAAGGCATAGGCACGATGATGTTCAAGCATTCGGCCTAAAATAGATCGGACCTCAATATTTTCTGACAAGCCTAGCACACCTGGTCTCAGACAGCAAATTCCACGAACAAGCAACCGAATCTTCACACCGGCTTGAGAGGCTGCGTACAGATCTCGAATGATGATTTCATCGCTGAGAGAGTTCATCTTTGCGATGATCCAAGCGGGCTCACCCTTCTTAGCCCTCGCTGTTTCTTTGGCTATCCATTTCCGCAAGGAGGGAAATAGTGTAAATGGAGACTGATAAAGGCGCTTGAGCTGAGATACCTTCCCTAGCCCCGTCAGCTGCATGAACACCTTGTGAACGTCTTCAGTGATTTCTGGATGAGAGGTCAACAGCGAATAGTCAGTGTACAGTCTGGCGTTGTTGACATGGTAATTACCGGTACCAATGTGAGCATAACGTTTCAGCCCACCCTCTTCTCTACGAACTAGGAGCATCAATTTGGCGTGGCACTTATATCCAACGATCCCATACACCACTTTTACTCCAGCCTGAATGAGACGCTGAGCAAAGTGAATGTTGTCGGCTTCATCAAATCGGGCTCGCAGTTCGACAACTGCCGTCACATCCTTATTGTGGCGTGCCGCCTCTACCAGAGCATCAATGAGCGAGGACTTCGCCCCCACTCTATACAAGGTCATTTTAATAGCGAGAACATTGGGGTCTTCGACAGCTCTCCAAGCCATTTCCACAACCGGATCAAAAGAACGATAGGGATGGTGAAGGAGAAAATCTTCTTTACTAATGAGAGACAATACATCTCGCTGTCCATTTAGTTTCTCTGGAACCCCTGGGGAGAACGGAGCAAATTTCAAATCTGGTCGATCCACTAAATTAACCCAAGAGCCAAGACGATGGGTGTTGACCAAACCGTCGACTCGAAAGACTTCTTCGTCCCCCAAATCATACTGCTCCACCAAAAATTGTTGCAATTCTGCCGGGCAATTGTTCGATACTTCCAAACGAACACTCTCCCCAAAATTCCGACCGTGCAGTTGCCCTTTCAAAGCTTTCAAGAGATCTTCCACCTCTTCTTCGTCAACAAACATATCCGCATTGCGAGTCACTCGAAATTGATAACAGCCTTTGACCTTCATACCGGGGAACAGCTCATTTGAGTGAGCATGAATTACGGAGGAAAGAAGGACAAAATGTAAATTTCCAGAGTCGTCTAAGTCCGGCAGCTTGATAATGCGCGGCAAACAGCGAGGAACTGGTAAAATGGCCATCGTAGACTCACGTCCAAATGCATCCTTACCTTTGAGAGACAAAATAAAGTTGAGCGATTTGTTTTCTACATTGGGTATTGGGTGTGCTGGATCGAGTCCCAGTGGTGTCAGCACTGGAAAGACTTGCTTCTCAAAGTACTCTTTCAACCACACTTGTTGCCTTTTATTCCATTCTGAGCGACGCCATAGATAGACACCTCGCTCTCGAAGAGCCGGAAATATCAAATCGTTGAGCACTTGATACTGTTCTTGTACAAGTTCAGCACTGTCTTTTCGGATGGCAGAAAGTAGTTCTCTAGGTGTGATGCCATCCGACTTTTTCATCGAAAGATCAGCTGCAAGACGGCGTTTAACCCCTGCCACACGGACCTCAAAGAACTCGTCTAGATTGCTAGATACGATCGAGATGTATCGCAAACGCTCCAAGAGTGGAATCGACCCCATCTTTGCCAGTTCAAGTACACGTTTATTAAAAGCAATGGTCGAGAGTTCACGATTGATCAAAGTCTGATTGGGTTCAGTCTCATTCAAACCTTTAGCGTTCATTTCGATACTCCAGTTGATGCCTCTACTCTCTATAGTCATAACCGATTCGTGACCCGTTCATAGAGACTCAACAGCTCTTCCAACAAAAGCCTACCAGACATCTCGGTTGAGTGACGAAAGAAAAGAGACGGCTCAATCATTTCCACTTCATTGATGACAAACTGACCGTCGCTTATTTTCAAAAAGTCCATACGAGTCACGAGAACCTCTGAAAATCGGTCTTGCAGATACTGAAGCGTCATTTCTGCGACCTGCATCATCTCTGGGTATTCAGTCGATTCAATAGAATGATCTGAAGCACCATAATCATCTTGCACACGATAATCTCCCTGTACGGGTATCTTCTGTACACAGTGGGACAATCTCTGTCCAAAGTAGATGACGGAGTATTCTCCAACTGTCTCCACTGTTTCCAAATAGGGTTGGAACATCATTCTTTCGCCTTTGGCTATGAGTTCGTTTAGCCACTCTTGTACATTGCCAACTTCATCGATCGTAAATCGCTTGGTGTCCACAGCACAGGCTCCGATCACAGGCTTCAGGAACCCTCGTGTCCACCCCCGCTCGGTCATTACATTTTTCAAATCTATATCACCATCTATCCAAACAGTTGGCGCAATTAAAATCCCATATTCTTCTAGATCCTGTAGGTAGGTCTTCTCAAGATTCCACTCCACAATATCTATTGGATTGAACAAACGTGTCTGAGAGGCAATCTCTTTTAGTCGATCCAAAAACTCTTCTCGGCGATCCACGTAATCCCATGTTGTACGAATCAACGCTGCATCAAAGATAGACCAATCAATATCAGAATCCCAAGCCACTACAGACCATTCAATCCCCGAACGATCAAGCGCCTCATGAAAGAACCGATCGTCCTCTTCCCATGTTGGAAGATTTGTACATGTCAGAAGTGCCAGTTTCATAGAGCATCAATCCCGTTTTGAATGTTGACAATAGAGCCTTCTTACCTTACAGAATTCCATCACAAATGTACACGATGAAATACTGTGGTGTACACCCTGTAACAATCCCGTTTTGGAGTGGGTATGAACAAAGTATATGCAAGTGCTGCGCAAGCCATTTTTGACATGACCGATGACGTCACCTTGATGAGTGGTGGCTTTGGTCTGTGTGGAAACCCTGAAGATCTCATTCGTGCCCTCAATGTAAAAGGATGCACTGGTCTAACTGTTATATCGAACAACTGCGGTGTTGATGACAAAGGATTGGGCATCTTGCTTGCCGATACCCAAATCAAAAAAATGATTTCCAGTTACGTGGGTGAAAACCAAAATTTTGCCAATCAGTTCTTGTCTGGAGAGTTGGAAGTGGATTTGGTACCACAAGGTACACTCGCCGAGCGAATCCGTGCTGGTGGCGCTGGAATACCCGCATTTTACACACCTACTGGAGTAGGCACCTTGGTTGCAGAAGGAAAAGAAGAGCGAATATTCAACGGTAAAAAGTACATCATGGAAGAGGCTCTCACCGCTGACTTTGCCTTTGTGAAAGCGTGGAAAGGAGACACACATGGAAACCTCATTTTCCGCTCTACAGCCCGAAACTTCAACCCGATGATGGCTACCGCCGGTAAAATAACCATCGCAGAAGTCGAAGAGTTGGTTCCTGCAGGAGAATTGGATGCCAATGAAATCCATACACCAGGCATTTTCGTTCAGCGTGTCGTTAAAGCGACCGACTATGAAAAGCCCATCGAACAACGCACCATTCGTTCACGCGACTAACTAGAATTCAATATTTAGGAGAATCCCATGCCATTAACCAGAGAAGAAATTGTTCTACGCGTGTCCCAAGAATTGCAAGATGGCTTTTATGTCAATCTCGGAATTGGAATGCCCACAATGGTTGCCAATCACATTCCAGACGGCGTTGAAGTGGCGCTGAACGGACAAAATGTTGCCGTCAAGGGCC
>CAJWHX010000037.1 GCA_913040875.1 uncultured Pseudomonadota bacterium
GTTGAAGATGCGACCGTGCCCGCAGGCGGATATCTTCTTGTGCTGACCAAAGTGGCATTGGAAGATGGCAGTGAAATCGGATTTGGACTCAAAAAAGATGGGTCAGAGACCCTGTTTGTTACCATGTTCACCGATGGTTGGAGTATAGAGGTTCCTGAATCTCTAGGTGAGGACCTCAGTTATGCCCGTACACCAAATGGAGCCTTCGAGTGGGAAAATGGTGTCACTGCAACACCGGGTGCCGAAAACTAAGGATCTTCCTATTGTGAACGATTCGACTCGCCTAGGGCAGAGGAGAGCACCACATCCAAATGCTGCTGGAGACCACCCTCGTAGATAGTGGTTTCCAGTGGCTTCTCCATTTTTTCAACCCGTTGAATGCCTCGTCCACAAGGCTCAATGCTGTTGTATTCCATCATCCGGCCATCTTTATAGTTGCTGATGATATCCCCAAAGTCGCTGGGTTGTGGGTCCCAGTCTCGCCTCCAGTTTGCGGTTGGAGAGATCGGCGATTCGATGCTTCCGAGCACCAAGTTGCTTAAGATTGCAATGGGCAGAATCCAAATCATTCCAAATCGGAGTGGGATTTGAATCCATTTGTACCACGATTCGGTGATGCGATGGATGAGGTGATCGGAGAGAGAGACTCCCTTTTCCCACAAGACTGCCCACAGGATGATGATGCCGGGGAGGGTTTGAATGTAGAAGCGAATGTGTTCTTCAAGCATCGTCAATGCACCGTGAAAGGTCATGACAAAGGGACTTACAGAAATGAGAATGGCAAACAGCGTCCAGGGCTTTTTGGCAAACCACAGTACTGTCACCACCAGTCCTAAAATGGCCCACTCCCAGTAAAATTTAGCGATGGCTCTACCCAGCTCTAAGCCGGCATCACGTTCTGATGGTGGAACAACAAGCTTCGTTTGCTCCCACAGGAATTGAATGGTGTGCGGTAGATCAGAGAGTGGTGCCATGCCCCATGTGAAATTGGAGTTGTACTCATAGGGCGGAGGATAGATTTTCAGCCAGTGATACAGTGATGGACGAATATCCACTTGAGGTTCAATGCCTATGGCGTCAAACACATAAAAACTGGGTGACCATTGATGACTGATGTAGAGTGGAATCGAGAGTGCAATCAATCGACTCATTTTACTCAGTGGAGAACCTCTAAATACAATGACGAATAGGAGCCCGCACAGCCACGGCAGCGCCCAT
This sequence comes from uncultured Pseudomonadota bacterium, assembly GCA_913040875.1. The sequence goes on from CAJWHX010000037.1 coordinate 1,219, forward strand.
ACGATCCCGCGAGTATCTGCCAGTAAGGTCATACCGATCCCTGTTCCCGCGATGAACATGGGCAGGGATCGATTGCTTTTGATGCCCCACATGGTTCCTGTGGCGCCAGCCACAAAACAGAGGCTCATCGCTGGATAAGAAGAGAGGACTCGAGAAATGAAAGTGAGAGGCGCGGCGACACATGCAAGAAGGAGTACAGAGATGCCCATTCGCCGTCCACCAATTAGGGTTCCCCACCAGTAGAGTAGAGCTCCAATTCCAACCTGACCCCATACAGCACCGAGCGCCAATCCATCGAAAACACCTTGTGTCTTAGCAAAGTGTCGAGGTAGCATCATTGCAAAGGCTGAACGTTTGTTGGATGCTCCAATACCCAGTAAATTTTTTGTGCTGACCCCGTTGCAGTATTCAATCAAGTCTGCATAGAAAATTCCATTTACATCGGTGTGAAAGTGAGCGAACCAATCACAGCACAATAGGGTCCAACCAAATCCAAGTAGCAATCCAAGCGGAAGATCAAACCATCGGAGTCTTGTAGAAGGTTTGACACTCATGGAGAGTTACTCCATGTAGCCAAGTACCTTTAACTCTTCGGATACTTCATCATCAAAGGCATCCAGTTCCAAATCCTCGTCTGAAGGAATCGGCGTCATGGTATAGCTGAGCGTCATCGTTTGTTGCTCGAGTTTTCCACGCATGAGTTTGGTTTCTCGACCATCATATTCTGGATATTCGATGTGTAAGGGGTTGAGGTCACGCTCTTTGCCATCGACGAGCATACTGACTTGAAGCTCTTCGAGGGCTGCCATGACATCGATATTTGTGACGAAGAATGCTTCTCGAGAGCCTCGATTTTTAGCTTCCCATGTAAACACGGCTGTATCTTCTGTATAGTCTACTGTCATAGGCACACGGGCTGTAGGATCCGATCCCCTCCATGCTCGTTTGAGTCCACTGGGGATCCGAATGACTGCAGAGACTTCTTTTTTGGCGGTTCTAGGCTGAGAGAGTTCCAATCGAAAGCCCAACTCTACAGGTCTATCCAGAGCTTCAGAAAGGGCTGTGCGTCCCTGTGTAGCCTTTTCATTCTCTAGAGAGTGATTCTCTTCTGGATCAACGGAGAGGTCAAACATGGTCTCCTCTCCTCCCAAGGAAGCATATTTAAGGTCGTTGTGCAATGAACCCCATCCATCGTCTCCATACAGCATTCGTCCGAAGGCTTGAGGTCTATCCGTCAACTCGTTTGCCGAGTATTCTTGCAAAGCCCATCCTTGAGTGTCTTCAATGTTCATCTCCAGAGCCTTTGCTGTAGTTGGAACCAAATCGAGTAGAGAGACTGGTTCATCGTGCATTCCTGTTTCGATACCGGGCATCTTCAAGATGTAGGGAACATTTAAGAGTTCATCATACAAGGTGTGTCCGTGCTCAAAATCTCCATGATCCCAAAACTCCTCTCCATGATCACTGAAAATGGCAATGATGCTGTCCTCTGGTAAACCCTCTAGGAAGGGAGTGAGTACATCATCGATGTATTTAAGATTGTTGTCGTATCGATCAATGATGTATTGCTTGCCCGCTTTCCCGAGTTTTCGTTCGTTGCGTAGAATCTCTGATCGTCCAAAAGAATCGCTTTTGAACACCTCAGGTCTATCTCCGGCAAACGTTCGTTTGTAATTGGCAGGTTCTGTATACGGAAGGTGCATGTCCATAAAGTGAAGCATCAAAAATACATCTCGATCATCGTATTTTTCGAGTACATCTTCTGCTCGTTCTATTTGAACTTCAGCGAGTGGCCAGTTGATGCACCGATGACTGGTCCAGTCCTTTTGCAATTCGAAATTGCTCGAGAGGTAAATATTGCCAACCAAGAAGGAGGTATACCAACCTTCTGCCGCCAATTGGCTCTGGAATGTCGGTACAGCACCCCACTTTTCTGGAACAGATCCAGTGACCATGGTACGAGCAGAAGGGAGCGTCCATGGTGCGATCGAACGACCTTGAGAGTAAATGCCAGCATTGTCCATTGCCCAAGCATCGAGGAGCGGTGTGGTGTCTCGTTCATAGCCGTACATTGAGAGATGATCCTGTCTTAAGGTGTCAATGAACACCCAGACCACACGTTGTGGCTTGGCTTTGGGTTGGTAGACAATTGGATCGGCGATGAATAGGTAATCGAATGCACTGTCTCCTTCGGATTGACTGATCAACTCGAGGGTGATGGTTTGTCCAGCGTATTCAGCCAGTGAGACATCGATCGTTTGGTACTCGCTCTCGAGAGCATCCATTTCAAAGATTTGATTTCGACTCCCATCTGGTAGCGCAACCCAAATATCTAGGGAGGCACCGTCAGAATGTAGTGCGGGGTCAGCAGCCTCTGGTGGAATCAAAACCAATTCACCATGAAACTTCCCATTGTCTGGAACATCAATGGTGTAGCTGATGGAACTGGGTGCCGGTAAATACAATCCGTGACGCGTATCATCATCGATTTGTTGCTGTCTGAGGACATAGGCTTTGGGATCTTTCGTGTCTGTGTCTGCCAAGACCCGTTCGCGCTGTTGTGCCTTGGGATAGTGAACAGCATATTCCCATGGCTCTGGTGCACCGACTGTGGGACTTCTGTGTACTCTCAATGAGTGACTACTCATGTTCCAAGTGTCTGAACTCTTCGGAATGCGTTTGTTGAATTTCATTCCTGAAGACGTATCCCAGTCCGAATTTTCGGCGTCTCGATGAAGCAACTTCATCCCTGCGGGTGCCGAGTAAAAGAATAACGATCGTGAACGAATGGGCAATTCAGTTTCCCAAATGCGAATCCCATTTTGAATGCCCACGAGCTTCCACCCACTGGTAATAGGGATGACATTTGCTTCTTTATACGTACTGTCCCGAAGGTTCACAGAAGCAATCTGCTCGATTGAGCGATCGAGGGGAATCGATACAGACTTTGATGTAGTACTTTGCGCAGACAATGGCTCAGTGCCAGTCAATGAAGGCGCACAGCCCCATAGTAGCAAACCGGTTGGCAGCATCAGCATGGTGAACATCAGTCTATTTGTATAGTGAGGATCAGTCTTGACGTCTTCGAGCCAAACCAAGTCCGAGAATGGCAAAACTAGACAGTACAAGACCACCCATTCCATTCCCTGTGCTTGAGCATCCAGTGTTCGCATCAAAGGCTTCTACAGAGATGTTCATTTCGGTAGAGTTTTCACCACCTGGACCGCCGAGCGTCAATACAACACGGTAATCCCCAGCACCTTCCTCGGTGAAGTCAATTTTTGGTGACCATGCATTGACAGAGCGAATCAATGAATCCCCTTGGTACACATCCCATTGGATTTCGTCAATGCATCCATATACAGTGGTGTCGGCTTGGTTGATCAATCGGACAACCAGACCGTCGACTGGTTCGTAGGTGAAAAGTTCTGCAAACCCTTCTGCTGTGGTGGGTACTTCGCACACCACAACCATTGCTCGTTCACGTTCAGTGTATGACCATTCGTTGCACTCATCACTTTCACCAGCGATCGTTACATTGATCGTGTACTGGCCCTTTTCAGTATATGTATGACAGGTTTCCATCAAACTTTCGCTGCTGGAGTCGAAGGATTCATTGTTACCGTCTCCATATGACCAATCCACACTGCTGATGGCTGACGTGGAACTTAATTCGAAACAGACTTCCAGTGGAACCCCACCGTAGGTTTCTGTTGTTGCATCAAAAGAAGCATAGGGTCCGTATAGAGCGGTCATTCCTTGAATGTCGTCATCTGTGAATACGTTGGTGGGGTCAAATTCCGCACAGGAGGTTGCTGCCCAAAACATGTTCGCTTGTCGCAAAGCTTGGTCTTCGCACAATCCTGCAGACACTTCGTTTTCCTCACAGGAGTGTCCCATTCCCCACTGGTGACCAATCTCGTGTGTCGCTACCACTTCTAGAGGGGTACCTGAGCAATCTGTTTCAATATCTGTCGTTTTGATCCAGTTGACGTCGCTACTGAATACGATGTCGGAGTCCAGATTGTAACGATAGATTTTACCATCTCGATTGAATGCAATCTGACCGGTTGATTGGGTATAAGTCACACCCAATACTCCACCACCTTGTTCATCATTTGGATCATCATAGTAGAATGTGTTTTGTTGATCTGCAGAGTTGCGGCCGAGTGTATGGTGTCCTTCACGGATTCCTTCAAAAGAAACGCTCAACTGTCCACACGGAGCATCGGTCAACCAGTTGTCGTAGGAATCATTGATGACGTCGTATTGGTATGTGCTTAAAAGATCGGTGGTGCCAGGATCAATCGATTCTGAAACATAGTCAGAGATGTACCATTCTAGCGGTACATTGTCGCGGCTCCAGATGTTTCCAGTGTGTTTCCAAGCCCACGCTGTTGAACTGAACATCAATAATGAAATCATGTTTGTACTCCTAAATTGTCAAAGCCAAATTTACCCAAGCCGAAAAGGCTTAACATTTGTGGGATTAGGGTTGTTTTTTGTTGATTTTTTCTAACTTTTCTAGGGGGACGCCTGGAATTGGTTGTCCATCCCAACCATTGTCGACAGCTTCATCAATCGTTTGCTCAAACTCTTCCGTAGAGACACGATTTTTCTTCGGAGGTAAAGGGATGAAACGGTGATCGAAGTCGCGTCTTGGATCGACAGAGAATCGAACAGCGAGTTCTTGGCGAGAATATGGGTCGAAAATCACGTTGTATTTACCTTGATACATTCCGGCAGTAACGGATCGACCTGAAGACAACTCTTCCACGAAGAAGTATCCTTCTTCCCCAATGCTGAAACGAGCCACACTTTCAACAAGGGTATCTGTAGTTCCCCAAGTCCCACCAGGCTGTTCAACAACCAAAATGTCGGTGCCCATGTTTCCTTTAAAGACCTTTTCAACTTCAACCTGGGCGTAGGTCCAGACCGTGTGCGTTTTCGCATCTGGTTCTGTCCAGACGTTGGTGACTTTACCCCGTACAACCGTACTAGATAGATCAACCATTTGATCGATACTTAAGGGAACCATGGTTGTGGCTTCTGCATTCGTAGCCATCCACAAAATAAACATATTCATGTCACATCCTCATTTGAAACAAACACCAACATATGCCATGACAGATATATTGGAGACTCGATTACTTAACAGTGTATCACAGTCTATGGTTTGATCCACCATATTTGTCTATTCTGGAGACTATTCTACGTAGAATCGCAGAAGCATTCCCTTTTTATTTTCAGACTTTTTCAGCATTTTGTTATTCTAAATAAGAATTGGATTTGTTCAAGCAAAGGATTTTGTAAGAACCAAAATAAACACGATAGTTTGAGCGAGTAACATTGAGTGTAAAATGAAAGGACTGAGAGTTTGGATCCAGCTGTTGACAATGATGCTCACGTTTGCTTTTGTACAACGTGCGCAGGCTCAACCTGTGTATATCAATGATTATTTGTTGCAGGGTGAAGCGATTGGAACCGTGATTGATATAGATCCAACTATACGAGTTCGATCAGAGAAAACAATCGTAGATGTTCGAGGATGGGTTCCAAGTTTGACCGCTCCAGTCTTGAGAGCGAAGACAATCTATGAACTTGATACATCAGATGAACAGCGTTTCTCCCTATTTTCGATCAGTGCTTCCAAGGAACCCAAGATCGTATTCAATGGTAATAGGGTGATCCCTTCCGTCGCCCAATATCCCTTAAGCCAAATATTCTATGACAGCAGTTTTAAATCGGCCGATACAACAGACAATCCTCTCGGCGTTCTACTTAGTCAAGATCAACTGATGGGGTATACCCTTTCCAATAAGCTGTTGACGGTTGGCTTGAACACTCTAGAGTTTGATCAAGGGTTCGATGTACACGTTGACTCTCAGTATTTTGTCCGACATTACAGCTTGTTTTTGCTCAATCCACAGTGGCAAGGTCAACAGACGGGATTGATGAGGGCATGGGAAGTCACTGCGGAGATTTTGATTCCACCATCTTGGACTGTTCGAAGCAATGTATTGTTTGAGCGGAACAAGGATGTCGTCTCGTTCCAACTCGACCCATCACAAGCGATTTTGCAAGCAGAACTCATTCCGCCCCACAATCAACGATTGTACAAACTGGTAAAGAGTTCTTTGTGGTTGTTGCTGATGGTGATGGGTGTTGTGACGGCTTTCATAGCTTATGCAGCGGGTATATTTGTTGAGCGGACTAGAATTCCTCCTAGAGTAATGATGTTGATCGTTGTCGTAGTATGCATGACGATGGATTGGGTGCTCTCTAAACAGCTGACCAATTATCTCGAAACAGAAGCCCTGTTGCATCATCTGTCTTTACGGACTGTGCATCAGATTCAGTACAATCACTGGGTGCATCAGTTCTATGGAGCCATATTGACAGCGTTGATAGCCTGCTTGGTGTTCTTACGTTCCTTGGGGATTGACTTCTTCCACGAGTACGAAGTGGAGGTCGACGTAGAGCCTGTAGAGGAGCAATCTGAGCCAGATACTCCAGAAGTCGCCTTAGAAGAGGAGATCGCTCCACCTCAGTTCACATTGTTGAGTTCATCGCCAGTTGGAGAAGAGGATGAAAACGAGGATAATGCGGCTCCAGAAGCTGGAGCGTCAGAGAATCATCAGCCTTAGGATGCAAATACATAGACTTCAATATTTAAGAGCGATGGTTCAATAGATGCTCGAGATGCCATGGCTCAACCCACCATTGGTCTGAGACTTGTTGGTCATGTTTCGGTAAGAACATAGTGTGGGAGAACTTCACACCGTTGTAGAGGTATACGATGGAGTATTCTTTTTTAGTAGCATCAATGGTTCCTGTAAACCGAAGGGCACCCATATTGTTTTGTTGATTCAACGTGTGTTCAAAATATTCAATGAGACCATTTGTTTTCTGACAGGTTTGTATTTGCCACCGACCATTGTTGAGAACCCATGCTTTTGGTGGGTCTCCATCATCAATCACTTGAAGGAGCCAAGTTCTATGAGGTTTAAAGAGTGTTGGTAGACATTGATTGAGGTGCATAATTTCTCTATAATTTCTCTATAATTTATCTATGAATTAACGGGATTGTATCCTTCTGTAGGTGTTGGGGTATCGACAGTGTATGTAAAATGCTTTACACAATATCTATGCGTGGTATTCAGTCGCCATGGTTGTTGATACTTTCTCAGGCACTGGTCGTCACTGGTGTTGGGTGGATCCAATGGACCGTGTTGGGCTCTGTAACGTTGACACTGCCATTGCTTGGATTGGTCTTCACGTTGTACAGTCATCAACTTTGGCTGTATAAAAAGGGTGCGTTACCCAAAATGCCGATGGATATTCGAACGTATTGGGGGATTGCACTGGGATGGTCCGCAATACTAATCATGCTCTTTGTGATGACACAGTCTTCAGAGGAAGTGGTTCGAGTTGGGAAAGTGCTTCCGATATTGTGGATTGGAATCGGATTGATGGATTGGGTGCTTCTAGTCTGTACTCAGCAGCTGATAGGCCAGCAGTGGGATGAGGAAAATGAAACGTGATTAAGACTCTTCTGATTCATTGTCTAGGGCTGTTTCAGGGGAGTTTCCATCAAAGATCGTTTGGACCAACGGAGTGTGAAATTCAAGGAGTGAGTACAAGGCATTTTGAATGAGCAGAGAGACTTCGTCTTTGGGCAGTGTTCGTCCGTGAAAGAAGGTCCCTGAACGTACTCGTACTTGCCCATCATCCCAGTTGAGTTCCCAATTTCCTACAGCCATTTCTTGATTGAAGCGCATCAACAGTTCACTTGTGGTGGTTCGTAGACTCGAAACGATGACCAAAGGATGGTATGCGGTGCACATCCATTGTCCAGGATCCTCTTGAATCCCGATGGCCAGTCGAATTCTGCCGATTTCAGTTTCACCAATGGCCGCTATTAACCATTCGTGTTCTTGATCGTCTATGAGTTCAAATTCAAACCCCAGCTCCTCAATAATTTCGATGGAGTGTCTCGCTGTCTGTAAAAAAGCGAATTGCTTGTCTATTTCTAGGGCCTCTTTTTCGTCCATAAAATCGTCCAAAGGTTGAGTGTACTCATCAATGTAATATTTTGGATGAGAATGGTGTAGATAAGGGTTTCGAAATTGTAATAAATCGTGTTATATGGTCATTTAATTTCTATGGATGACTGTGAAGGCATCCCAAATCTATTGTGGAGACCGTATGTGGACTTTTTTGACCCTGTTGATGGCTTGTAGACCATCGATTCAATTGAAGATAACCCATCCTGCAGATGTGACGATTGATCCAAGTGTGACGAAGATCGCCGTCGTTGATCGCGTTACAAATGACTTTACCAAAGGGGCAGTGCAAGGGTTTTTAGAGCAATCTCAAGAGGTGGATCTGGTGCGGTTTCAAGTCGTATCCGCTCAGCAGATTTACAATGATCTCGCCGTTCCCGTCAATGGACCGATTCCAAATGATGCGATGAGTACCTTGTGTCAGAAGGCTGGTGTTAAAGGTGCGTTGGTTCTTCATCGATTTACCAACAACGATGATTTGGATGTAGACAGAAGAACAGAGACTCGAACCATCGATGGTAAACAGCAAACCATCGATGTGTATACAGCAACTTACCGTGCCGATTTACAAGCAGACTGGCGATTCCGCGGTTGCAATGGTCAGACATATGACTCTTTCATGTCTCAGAATGGCGCGACCTGGTCTGGTGAGGGTGACACACCAGGGGATGCGAAATCCAACGTTGGTGATACAGACAAGCTTGCATTGGAACTGTCAGATGAATTGGGCAATGCGTATTTCCGACGAGTGTCTCCATCTGAGACCTTTGAGTCTCGAAAGATGTACAGAGGTCCATTTGGTAAGAAGGGGAAGCGTTTTCGCAATGCTGTCGATTTGACCAAAGACTATCGATACATCAAGGCAAAAGACGTGTATCAAAACAACATGGATGGTTTTTCCAACAAGGTTCAAGGTAAGGCACTTTACAACATGGCGATTTTACATGAGGCACTTGGCGAATATGATCGCATGTTGAAAAAGGCTGAACGTGCGGATGGCATTCTGCAATCTCGAAAATCAGAACGTTATCTAGACTATGCCAAAGAGCGTAGACAAGATGAACGAAAGTTGAAAGAACAAATGAAGAAGGCCGAAGAGGTCAATCCTCAAGACAATCAATAATTGGGCTCGTAGAAGATTTTGGAGTGCAGATGCTGTGGCTAACCATGTGGGGGTGTGGCGGTGTTACACTCCAAATATCACCTACAGAACCAACAACAACGGATGTTGTTCAAGTCTCTGTAACCGATCGTGAGGGCGAATTTGTTGTCATCACAGATGTAGACTGGTACCAAGATGGGGTTTTGACTGTCGAGGCCAGAGAGTTGAGTCCCAATTGGACAAGTCGTGGTCAGGTTTGGAATGCAGAGGTGGTCTTGGAAAATGGGGCTGTTTTGATGTCGGACTCTGTTCCAATCGTCAATTCAGTACCTGAAGTCACGATCACAGTTATCCCAGAGCAACCGACTGCGGGCTATCCAGTCACCTGTGATGTAGAGGCGGTGGATGCGGATGAAGATCCTGTGTCTCAGTTGGTCTATTGGGAAAGTGCTGATGGAACACGGGTTGACAATGCGAGCTTGACACCTGATGAATCGACGCTGGGGATGTGGACGTGTCATGTAGAGTCTGACGATACCATTGAAATTGTCAAAGATTCCGTGATGATAGAAATCGTCGAACTTCCAGACTTACCAAACGAATCGGCATACCTGTCCGATAATTCGTTTGAACGAGGAGATGGTTGGAGTTTTGATGGGTGTGCGAGGATCCAAGAACGACAGGGTATGATTCCACAAGATGGCGAATGGATGATCTTTGGTCAGCAGGATGAGTGCTTATTAACCCAACGTGTGGACCTGCTATCTACAGGCTATTCAAGTCAGCATATCGATGCTTCTAGGCTTCGAGTGCATGTTGGGGGGTATTTGGCGAACAGTGGTGAAGATGATGACTATGACGATCAGGTTCGTTTGCGAGTGATTTTTCTGGATAACGACGATGCGGAGTTGGGGATGCTCGATTCGCTATTTGCCGGGGTGGATTATTGGATCTATCGAGATGCACAGCGAATGATACCCATAGGTACACGTCACCTCAAAGTACAGGTGTGGGCGGATTGGAGAGCCGATCAGTGGAACGACTCCTTTGCCGACAATCTCTCTCTTAGGATTGAACAGGCTGCCCCTGCAGAGCCTCTATTGATGAAAGAGCCGATGCTACAAGATTATCGTCAAGACGCGATGAAGATCATTTGGGAAACCGATGGCGTAGATCACGACCCCGTCATCTTGTGGGGAGACAATCTTGAGAATCAAGTTACAAACATACGTTCGACTTGGATCAATGAGGAGCACATCGTCCACGTAGGGGTAATTGAAGGCTTAGAGCCGGGGCAAGAAGTACAGTATCAAGTTCCCGTTCAAGACTTTGAGCCGTTTACATTTCGAACTGGTCCTGCGGAAGGGGAAGACTTTTCGATGGTGTGGTTGGGGGACAATCAAGAGGCCTACGATCGATTTTCGCAGCACATCAGTAACTTTGCGCCCAAAGAACCCGATATGCTGTTTGTTGTTGGGGATTTGCTTCAATGGGGGTCTCGATTTTGGGAGTGGGACTCTATGTGGTGGGAACCGTTGCAGACAGAAAATTTTGCTCAGACCACCCCTATCTTAGCAGCCCGCGGCAACCACGATATGGATCACGCTTATTCCTATGCGTATGTTGATTTACCAGGGGATGGGTCTTCGTACTCCTTTATGTATGGAGACGTTTGGATACTGGTGCTCAACAGTCATGCCGACCTTTTTCCAACCAACAATCCAGACTTTCCCAGTCAATATGAGTACATCGCAGAAGAATTGCAATCCGACGCAGCTCAAAATGCGGCATTTAGACTGGTGACGTTTCATCAAGCACCGTACTCGAATTCATCGACGTCTTCGACACCGGATCAGATTTATGGGAATGCGGGGATCCGTGATTTCTGGGTGCCACTCTTTGAACGGTTTGATGTAGACTCAGTGATATCGGGACATTACCACTCGTACCAGCGTGGCGAACTGAATGGAATCCAGTATCTCATTACCGGTGGTGGAGGGTCAACATTGCTTATCCAACAGTTTGACATCTGGGACTGGCTTGCACTCAACTTGACCTATCAGTATACGCTGATGATTCGAGAAGGGGATGAACTTCGGTGGGAGACCTATGACTTGAACGAGAATCTGATTGATACATGGACCATTACTCGATAAAGCCGATCTTAAGGCTTCCAATCTTTTAATACTCTGAGGAAGTTCATACCCAGCACACTACGAATCCGAGTTTCGTTCCACCCCCGTTGCAGCATGTGTTCAACGAGTACTGGGAACTGATTGACGGTTTTGAGATCTGTTGGTGCTGAGATGGCTCCATCAAAATCCGTTCCAATCGCCGCAATGTCTTCCCCACCGATATTGATCAGGTGTTCGAGGTGATCCACAATGATCGAAGCATCTTTTTTACCGGAGTGTTTTAGGAAGTTTGTGGCGAAGATCACGCCAACGACCCCACCCGATTTGGCGATGGCTCGGATTTGATCATCATCTAGATTTCTCCAGTGTGGCGTGACGCCTTGTACCCCAGTATGGGTGACCAAAATGGGTAGGTTGGGATCGTGTACATCTACAGCATCCCAAAATCCTTCGGGTCGGATATGGGCAAGATCCACAAAAATACGGGCTGAATTCATCGATTCCACCAATTCTTTACCCGCTTGTGTAAGTCCTTTATTGCTGTGAATGATGTGGGCTGGGGAAGACGTGTTGCCATAGACCGATGGAGTCAGGTGCACCAGAGTCATACGAGAAACCCCATGGTTCTCAGGTAGAGAGGCAACGCCATCTGGAGCTCCAGAAATGGCATTGGCACCTTGTACAGCAGGGAACACGGCGTGCTTATTGTGTTCCCGTGCATACAGATAGTCAGTGTGACTACGACAGAGCCACACGTCGTCTTGTTCATCACAGAATTGTTCGAGCGCAAAGAGATTGTCTAGAAAGCTTTGCCACCGTGCATTGCTCAGCTTTATTGGATTGGTGGTGATTGACCACATGGCGCCAGTATAACCGGCTTCCTTCATTCGTGGGAGGTCACTGTGTCCAAAGAAATGTCTCCCAAACCAAGCACTCCTGTGTTTGGCATCTGGATTGTACCCAAAGAGTCTCTTTGGTATCCAGATATCTAGATGGAGATCTATGATGTCTGAATGATGGCATATATCAAGGGCGGCTTGAGAAATTTGCATGACACAACGAATGAAAAGGTGGAAGTCGTTAAAGGAACTGCATACCGGTAAATATCAGATATCCAGATAAGAGTATGGCGGACTGCCAGCGAGAGATTCTTCCACTAAGCATACAGACCCATAGACCAAAAATGAAGGCAATCATGATCGGAAATTGCTGGATGGCAAATTCGGGTTGAACTTCAACGGGAACCAAAAATGCTACGGAACCCAAAATGATTGCGAGATTGGCTGAGTTGGATCCGATGACTCCGCCCAGGAACATCGCATGCTTACCTCGCTTTGCTGCAGCCATGGAGGTGGCAAGTTCGGGAACGCTCGTTCCAAACGCTACCATGGTCAGTCCAACGACACTTTCTGAGACACCCATTGCGATTGCGATTTCAGAGGCCCCTTTGACTAGGAAATCAGATCCGATTAGCAATCCGACGAGTCCTCCTATGGTCATGGCATATAGCTTCCAGCCAGCAATGAGTGCCATGGATTGATCCTCTTCATCGTCGCCATCAATGTCATCGCCAGTACCATCACTTTTTGAAAGGGCTTGGATGGATCGGAACATCACAAATATAAACAGGATGAAGATGGTGGCCCCTTCAATCTTTCCGATCAGGTTGTCCTGCAGTGAGAAGTACCAAGTTGCAATCGATAAAGAATATCGATTCTTGTCTTATGGCGATGCCATGATTCTGAAAAAACATGAAATTTAAAATCTCTGCTACAGAAGGTTTCGCCCGCAGGGGTGAGCTAGAATTTGATAGAGGCTCTATTCAGACTCCAGCATTTATGCCTGTGGGTACGAATGGGACTGTAAAAGCTTTAGAAGTAGATAATATTATTGAAACAGGCGCTGAAATTATTTTAGGAAACACCTATCACTTAATGCTTCGTCCGGGAGATGAGCTCATCAAGAAACTCGGAGGATTGCATAAATTTTCAAATTGGAGCAAACCTATCCTTACTGACTCTGGAGGATTCCAAGTGTGGAGTCTAGGAGATCTCGCAAAAATTACCGAGGAGGGCATTAGCTTTCAGTCGCCCTATGATGGCACCAAACATTTTATGAGCCCAGAAGACTCGATGCGTATCCAGCAGAATCTTGGATCTGACATTGTTATGGTGCTTGATGAATGCACTCCTTATCCGTCATCGCATCAAGAAGCCAGAAAATCCATGGAGCTCTCTATGAGATGGGCCCAAAGATCCATGAATGCTC
>CAJWHX010000038.1 GCA_913040875.1 uncultured Pseudomonadota bacterium
GTCAGATTGGCAAGAGGGTATTCAAACCATACAGCGACTTCAAACGCGTTTGCAAACGTTGCCAAAGTGGCGCGTGTTTGAGATCACCAAAGTGAATCATGAGATTCGGTATACCCGAGAATCCATCAGAATCATCCAACAAAACTTGCTGGAAGCAACAAAAGCGTGGATGACGTACATCAATGCGGAGCCCAAAGATGTATTTCGATTACTGACCGCTAGTAGAGGGATGGTATGTCCAGAGGTGAATGAGCAGTACATTCACATGCCTGAACATTCTATTGGAATGGTGCAGATCCCCAGTCTCTTTACCGATGCTGTGTTCATTTCTAAAATGTTGGTAACTCAAGAGTTGTTCGAAGTTGTGATGGGATACAATCCCAGCACCCACAAAGGATCCTTGCATCCTGTAGAAACTGTGAGTTGGTGGGATGCGGTTATCTTTTGTAATCGGTTGTCGGAACGATGCGATTTATTGCCGGCATACCGAATATTGGGTGGCCAAATAGAAGAGGTGTCGGGAGATGGGTTTCGACTCCCTGTTTGGAAAGATTGGAAGATGGCGGCTCGCAGTCAGAAAACACATCGATTCTCGGGTGCTGAGGATGCAGATTTGGTCGGGTGGGTCGATAATTCAGTTCGAAAAACCAAGCGCGTCGCTCAGAAGGAGTCAAATGATTGGGATATATATGACATGACTGGAAATGTAGCCGAATGGTGTTGGGATGAAGGCAGTGACCAAGGTACAAGAGGACATCGACTGATCGCAGGGGGCTCCTTTCGAGATCCGATTGAATGGGTGCGCATCGAGGCGTACAATTTCGAAGACCCACACTTTTCGAGTTTGGATTTGGGGTTTCGAATTTCTCGTCGATTGGAACAATAAACAGTTTAGTGCTATACTAAATTGGATTATAACTTGACCTGTCAATATATGGAGAAACCATGTGGTGGTTGTTGATATCGTGTTTGCTTTTTGAACCAGCGGGAATTGACTTCCCAAAGGAAGCTTGTTGCGATGATGTCGATACTGGAGATGATCAGGTTGTAGACTTCGACGGAGATGGTGTTACCACTTTGGGGGGGGATTGCGACGATCAAGACCCGTCTGTGTTTCCTGGTGCACCCGAATTGTGCGATTCTATAGACAACAATTGTGACGGGTTGATCGATCAAAGTTTTGCTATGGAGGTCAATCTTGAGCAACGGTATTTTGATTCGGACGCGGATGGGTATGGTCAAGATACTGCGTTTTACGTCTGTCCAAACACAATGCGTTGGTCTACAGAAAATACTGATTGCAACGATGGTGATGCAACGATTTTCCCCGGTGCTGATGAAATTTGTGATGGTGTTGATAATTCCTGTAATGGTCTGATTGATGATGCCGATCCTTTGGCGATAGCATTTTTCAAGTACGTCGATGCAGATGGGGATGGATATGGAAACGGACTTGAGGTTCAGTTTACGTGTCGGACGGATGGTTTTGCTTTGATAGAAGGAGACTGCAATGATGAGAATCCTTTCATTAATCCCGGCGAGATTGAAATATCGATGGACCTTATCGATCAAGATTGTGATGGTCTTGATGTTCAAGATTATTCGGAATGTGGATCTCAAGTTGAGGAATGTTCCGAAGTCCTTGCACTCAATACACTGATGGTTCCATTTCAACGTGTTGAATCTGGGTCAGATCCTTTGAGCCAATATGAGATCTTGTATCCATTCGCTATGATGTCTACAGAGATGACTCAAGTGGTCTATGAATCTTTGGGGTTCACCAATCCTTCGGCATTTCAAAACAATAATTCCGGACAGAACCCTGTTGATTTGGTGACTTGGCATCAGGCTGCCATGGCAGCCAACGCTCTCACAACCTATGTGAACCTCAATTACAATGTTTCGCTCTCGGCGTGTTACACATGCGATGCCAGTTTCTGTGAATCATCCCCGGAAGAACTCATCTGCACAGGGTATCGCTTGCCTACGAATGCCGAGTGGGAGTACGCTTCTAGAGCGGGGACGGGTGACGACTTTTCAATGGGAGGCACCGGCAACAATGGTGGTTCAGTTGTTGACCCCACATCATGTGATCCGTCAGGGGGCCAGTTCCAACAAGTTTCGCGTTCCAATCTGACAGATTTTGCTTGGTATTGCGCGAATGCATACTCTACCGATCAGGCATACGGGCTGTCCACTTATCCTGTGGCTACGAAGAATCCTAATGCATGGGGGTTTTACGATATGCACGGGAATGTCGCTGAATGGGTGTATGATACGGATGTCGGTTTTGGATCCGGCGGAACAGACTATTGGAGTTACAATTCCGACAGTGCATATGGATTGTTGAGGGGCGGCGGATTTTATGATCAGCCGGAACAGTTGAGCAATTTCTTTGTTTTTGAACAAATGGAAAGAGAATATGCTCAGATTTATGCAGGGTTTCGATTGGTTCGTCGACTGGAATACTGATGGAGATATCAGTCTCTGACAAGTTGTTACCTCCATCGCGGTCGATTTTGGAGACAACGTATCCAGGACTGCTGCTGGCTGGCTTGGTATTCTGGTGGCTTGGTGGATTTACGGACGGTTTTATTGGACACCCATATGGAGACATGCCTGATCATGTCTGGGGCAATGAATGGTTCGCACAAGAACTGAGACAAGGACGATGGCCGACATGGGTGAAAGACAATCACTTTCCGACTGGTGGCGTGTTGTGGCACATTGATCCGTTGGGTGGTTGCTTTCGTCGCATTCTACTTTTTCTGCCACCACATTGGATCTGGAATGTCTATGTGTTCACATTGGTGTTTGGTTTCTCGTGGACAGTATTTCTATGGTCAGAGCGGTTGGGTGCCTCTAGACAAGCAGCCATGCTATTGTCTGTGCTCTCGGTCTTTAATCCATATATGGCTGGGTTGATCCATTCAGGACTAACCGAGTATATGGGGCTTGGGTTTGGTGTCCTATTTGTATTGTACTTGCGTGAACAGAGATGGTTTGTTGCCGGTCTGTGGTTGATGGTTATTGGTTTGCAAAGTTTCGTAGTGGGTCTGATTGCGAGTTTGTTTGGAGTGGTTCATTTGTGGATCAATATTGGAGTTCCAAGAACCAGAGAGAAGCTTCTGAAGTGGTTGCAGGTTGCTTTGCCAAGTCTCTGTGTAGTCCTTCCATTTGGTATTCTTTGTTTACAAACGTTGCACGATTCAAATGCTGTATTTACACCGATGGATGCACCGGGATGGAACTTTAGACGCTTACCTGTGGTTGATTTGGCAGGGTTTGTCCCTCCTGGAGATTGGGTTCATCCGGATACGCGCGAATGGAATCCTGGAATTGTACAAAATCACTCCCTTGGGTGGGGTTGGCTCATTTGCATTTTATTTGGACTGTATACATCGGTAAAGAAAGGTTGGGATTCACAACTGAGAACATGGGCCGTATTTTCACTCTTTGCGATGGGTCCGAGGCTATCAATCTTGAGGTGGATGCCAATGGGTGGGGGGATTTTACTTCCTTTGGCTGTATTTTATATTCCCGAGTCTCCATTTAGATGGGTGCATCATCCATACCACTTGGTGATGTTTGTTTGGATAGCCAGTATCCCAACAGTGGTCCTCGCTGCAAGGCACATGCCCAAATGGCTGTGGGTGTTTATCGCTATCGCAACGACTGGAGAAGTTTGTACAGGGTCGGTACCAGTACCCTTTGTTCGGACTCAATTTCAAGAGGACGTTAGCGTTGAAGGCCCAAGACTCGATTTTCCCCCGGACCATTCGACTGCAAATAGAACCTATTTGATTCAGCAGCTTCGGCATAGAGAGCCCATTGCCTATGGAATCAATCAATGGATGCCTTCTGTTGTCTTTCAGGATGCCGGTATGCAACGGTGGCTAAAAGTTCTGGATGATCCCGTCCGTAGAAGTCAAAATCGCGATCAACCTCCGAAGCCTCTGAAGTGGCTTCAATCCAGTGATGACTCAACAGAATTGGGGGCGTTGGGATTTGATTGGTTGGTTGTACATCTTCAGTTTTTATCGTTCACAGAACAACAACAATTGCGCCCACTTTTGGATTCAGAGTTGGGCGATCCCAGTGTAGAGTCGAATGGTGTTTGGGTGTACCCGTTGGGTAAAAATGAGTAAATGCCTCAAATTGTCAACAAATGTAACCAAAACACTGTTACAATACACTTAAAGAGGAGCACAACATGTTTTTGGCAGTACTGGCTATCGGCTGTGTAGACTATGAACTGAACCGTCGAACGATGGTCGACTCCTACGTTCAGTCGTCTAGACAATCCGGAGTGGATATCCTATGGGTTGTCGACAATTCCGCTTCGATGTTCGAAGAGCAGGAACAGTTGGGTGCGCACACCGCACATTTTACAGATTATCTGACTCGTGTTCCTGTGGAGTTTCAACTGGGTGTCATCACCACTGATGTGGATGTAGACAGTCCGGGTATGTTGGTTGACAATACAGTCTTGACGCGCGAGAGTTCACAAATCGCAACCCGTTTCGCAGATCTGATTACCATGGATGAAGGGTCTCGCGATGAATATGGTTTTGAAACTACGATTGCCGCTCTCGATCCGTCTGGTGTAAATGGGGCTGTCCTCAATTCCAGTGCAGATTTGGAAATCGTATTCTTTTCCGATGAAGATGAGCAGTCCGACATGGGAGTGGGTGCATTTGTAGATGCATTGGCATCCTACAGACCCACTGCGAATGTTGTTGTCAATACAATCTCAGGGGACCCTCCAGAAGGGTGTGCTTCTATTGTTGGTGCTGCCGATCCAGGTTTTCGCTATCAAGAGGCCCAAGAGATGACAGGTGGGCTGAGAGAGTCCATTTGCTCTTTGCATTATGATGCCTTGCTCGAACGCATTGCTCTAAAAGCACTCGGCCTCGAGAATACTTTTGCCCTCAACGCGGCTCCAGATTTGGATACGCTGGAAGTACTCGTCAATGGTGCCAATATTCATCGTCGAGAGAGGCACGGTTGGCAATATGACGCCGGTATGAATGCCATTATCTTTGACGGTTTTGCGGTACCACCACCTGGCGCAGATATAGTGTTTCGCTATTCATTGTGGATTGGTACAGAAGAGTCTCTGGAGGCTTTTGCAGAAGATACAGGTCTAGAAGGAGAAGAACAATGATTGGATTGTTGTGGACATACTTGGCGTGCCAACCTGAACCTCTAGGTTTAGCCAATGGAGATATTGCATCTATTCGGGTTGAGCCAACAGAATTAACCCTCGTTACGACTCCCGATGAGCCTGCAGAAGCTGAGTTTATAGCCTATGCAACGATGGCAGATGGAACAGAGCTGGAAATGGACCTGCTCTCTTGGAAAGTGAGTAATTTCTCGGCGGGCGATATCGATGAAGATGGTCTCTTTGAATCGGTGGATACCAATGGCGGGATTACAGATGTCATAGCTCAATCTTTTGGCGTGGAGGGTGCTGCTCGAGTCACCGTTATCTTCACTGAAGACGTGATGGCAAATGAACTTCCCGAAACGGTGGCAGACTTTTTTAAAGTTGCACCGTCATCAGATGATGCAGCCTTGGTAATGACGTATCCTCTCGACAATGTGATCATTCCTCGAAATCTTGAGGGCTTGGGATTTTCATGGGATGATGCATCTTCTACGGATGCAACGGTCTATCGTTTGCATTTTCAATCAGAGATAACCGACATCTCTGTGTATACAGATTCATTGACTTGGATGAGCAACTCTGATTTGTGGGAGATGATATCGGCTTCGAACAGAGATGGACGGGTTACCGTTGACGTATCTGCCGGAGAATGGTCGGGAGATTCCCTCAGTAACGTTCGACAAGGTCCCTTGATCAACATTCAAGTGAATCGATTTGATGCTCGTGGTTCGGTTTTGTACTGGGGGATTTTCGAGCAGTCTGCATCCATTATGCGGATTCCAATCGGCACAACAGAATCAGAACAGTTTTGGACTTGTGAAGGGAACAACTGTTGTATTGGTTGTCATGCACTGGCAGATGATGCAGATCGATTGGCCATCACCCACAATGGTGGTAAGTTCTCCGTGATTGACGTTTCGGTTCCAGAGCAACCCGAAGAAGTTATCCCAGTCACTGTGGATCATTCAAACCACGCAGCGTTTAAAGCAATGTCTCCAGATGGGCAATACATGTTGGGCACCGATGGTCCCACACTCATTTTGTATGATGTGATACAGGGCGTTCGAATCAAAGAGTTTCAATACCCCATGCCAATTTCTCATCCCGATTGGAGCCCAGATGGGTCACAGGTGGTATTTGTCCGAGTTACAGGCTCAGCTGCCTCAGATATGGAGTTTAAAAATGGTGAGATTGTACAAGTGGATTTCAACGAAGACAATTTGACGTTGGAAAATGAAATGGTGTTGAAGACTCGTGATACAACGTACAATTTCTATTATCCAGCGTACTCCCCAGATGGCGATTGGATCGTCTACAATCGCTCTAAGAATGATTTTCCGAGAACTGATGGACATTTTGGTTGTTATGCAGCTCCAGATGCAGAGGTTTGGCTGATGAGTCGCGATGGCAGCATTGATATCCGATTGGACAACGCCAACGCCGATGGCGCGATTCAGAACTCCTATCCGAGATGGGGACCGTTGCCAGACGATGATGTTCTCTGGCTGGCATTCTCTTCGCGTCGCGACTATCCGATTGATCCATCGATGCAACCACAAATTTGGATCGTGGGTGTCAATCCCGAACTCGCTCGTCAAGGCGAAGATCCTTCGGCGACGCCACTCTGGCTTCCCGGGCAATCGATCATGAATGACAATCACCTTCCAGTTTGGTGGTCAAAATGATGTGGACGATTGCATTTGCTGTATTGGGGTGTGCCGACCAACTACAATCCGGCACGCCACAGGTTGGTTCAAAGTTGATGGCTGATTACACTGGCTTGGTCGAGGATGCGGCCTGGACTTATCGAAATCAAGGATGGAATTATGACGATCCGGACAATTTGCTCGATACGACGCTATTGCCCGCAAGGCACATCGGAGATGGCGTAGTCCAGCTTCGTCGTGGGGTCAGCTGGACAGATTCCAATGATCATGGTGTGCTCTACTTTGATACTACGGATGGTGGGCTGGCTTTGACGAAGTGGAGTCTCCCAGGCAACAACGGTGAGGGGTGGTATCCCTTTGCAAATGAAGAAATCGTCGTGGGAGAGACAATTGACGGAGATTGGTCCTGCGAAGCCTCAGAACCAGTAGACGGTGCAGAAACCTTTTATGCGTCCTATGAGTCGGTATTTGTGTTTAATTGCACTGGTGGTGGATTGGAAGGAGAGTGGGTATTTGCCAACGGGTTGGGACTGGTGCAATACCTCTCGCCAGATGCCTCGAGTGGCTTGGAACTGGTGGCGCCTTGGTAACAAACATATAGAACCGAGATGGTACCACTCCAGAGACCTAAGAATAGGGCTGTGGCTCAGTTTCAGGTGCTGCTAAGTTGTATTTAGATGTACGTCAGCAAAGTGTATACACTGAGAGCGATTGTCGTACAGATGAACAAGAGTTTTTGCAGTCGTTCCTTTTCAATCTCTTCATGCAATCGTGTGAGTTCACTCTCTAGACTTAGATTCCGATCATGGGGTGAGGGTAGCATTATCCCATCAAGAGTACCTTCTTCAATGATGTCGTCCAAATCAACATCCAAATCCTCAACTGGCGTATTGTGTTCTTCCCAAGCGATATCGCGATTGGTCTTTCGTCTAAATCGATCTCTTTTCTTATCCTCTGCAAACAACTCATTCATCACTTGAGTCAACTGACGGGATAGAGAACTGATGGTATGTGGATGAATCTCTTCTGACAATGCCTCTTGAAGATCCTTTGCAGACTGGTATCGCATGTTGGGATTGGGGTTCAACGCTCGACAGATAATTTTATTCAACTTCGGCGAGAGACTGGTGTTGTGTTTTCTTGGTTCCACAATCTGACAGGATTTAACAGCGTCGAGCAGGTCTTTGTCATTCTCCGCATCGAATAGCTTTTGCCCTGTGAGCAACTCATAGAGCAAGATTCCGACGGCAAAAACATCCGAACGATGATCGATATCGGTACCGTGTGCCTGCTCTGGGCTCATGTATCGATACTTGCCTTTCAAGACACCAGAGTTTGTGATCTCAGCATGTCGTTTCGCTTTGGCAATTCCAAAGTCAGCGATTTTGACTTCACCCGTATAGGAAAGCAAAATGTTGGCGGGCGATAGATCTCGATGGACCAAACCCAATGTCTCTCCTTGCTCATCTGTACGCGTGTGAGCGTACTCCAAGCCATGACAAATTTGATGGGCTATGAACAGTGCGAGTGAAGTGGGCATCGCATGGTTGCGATCCTTGCCTCGACCCATCAGTGTTTTCAAATCTCGTCCTTCGACAAATTCCAATGCAATGAAGTACTGTCCTTGAAATTTGTCAAAGTCATAGATTTGGACGATGTTTTGATGCTGTAAGGCAACATAAATCTTTGCTTCAACGACAAACATATCGACAAACCGTTGGTTTGCAGACAAATGTGGGAGGATTCGTTTGACTACCAGCGGCATTTCAAACCCATGAATGCCAAAAATGACGGCATTGAAGACTTCAGCCATACCACCAATGGCCATTTTGTCGATTAGATAGTATCGTCCAAACGGCCTGGGCGTAAAAGCAACGACCTTAGTTGTCTGTTGTGTCATTGCTTTGTGAAGTGTTGTCTGAAAAGTAGATTTCTAATTCTTCACAATCCCATTCTTCTTCTAATACGGGGCGAACTTGTCGGCAGTCTTGACGATCTTCTCGAGTTTTCTCACCTTGTTCGTCTTTGCATTCAGAAACCATGTCGGACGTAACGGTATACCCGCATGTATCTTCAGCAAACTTGGCCATATCATCGCAAAGTGACTTACAGGGGGAGCACCCCAGTGTTCCACAAATGAGACTGCCAAACAATCCAATTCTTACAACTGTGTGTAGGAGTTCAAGCATCATCAACCATCCATTTTCATTCTTCTATGTATCCAGTTATCCTAATTTCACAATCTGTGCATGGTTCACACTGCAATGGGAGAAAATCTTGAATACACGATCATTGTCAGGTTTTGGTGTGTTGCAGGTTGAGCCGACAGATCATTGTAATTTGGCCTGTGGCATGTGTAGGCCGCATGCCGAAAAATGGTCTCAGATTCATGCGGTTCCAAAAGGGTTTCTTGCGGTCGACCTTTGGACAAAAGTGGTGGATTCCTTCTTGGCAGATGGTGTTACGTTCGACCACATTATTTTCCAGTGGCTGGGAGATCCTCTGTTTCATCCAAAACTTCACGAGATAATTCAGCAGGCACAGCGTCTTAAGGGGCATGTTCAGTATTTAAGGGTCGATAGCAATATGATTCTCCTTGATGAAGCTAGAATGTTGAGTCTACTCATGAGTGCCACTGGAAGTGTACCATTGTTACTTGTGGCTTCGATTGATGCGTATAGTATAGATGCTTATAAAAGGGTTAAAGGCTTCGATAGGTTGACCATCGTTCGAAAAAATATACGTCGTTTGCTTCGTTTTCGACGAAGACTTCATTCTCCCGTGAACTTGCAACTTCAGTTTGTGGTACAAGATGGGAATGCTCAGGAGGCACTGGCATTTCGGTCATATTGGCTCGATATTCTCAACTGTTATGGAACTGGGGACCTTTGGCATGATGAGATTATGTTCAAGCGTCTGTCTGTTGATGGAGGTGCTCAAGGGCAACAAAAGGCAGATGATTTGTATGAGAAATCGATTTTACAACAGGGCTTCTGTAATGAAGTCCTCGATGGGGTTCAGATTCAGGTCTGGGAGCGTGAACCATGGCAGTCTACTCAAGAATCGACTGTCGAGACGAAACGCACTGCATGTCCAGCCTTGTGGAGTACTCCAGTTATCCGACACGACGGAGCACTAATGTTGTGTTGTGCTGATTTGGAAGGACAGATGTCGCTTGGTAACCTGCAAACTACTCGATTTTCTGAGTTGTGGTTGTCTGAATCTGCTCGCAAACGAAGGCGTGAGCATTTGGCAGGATATTTTAACGATAAGTGCTTAGATTGTGGTGGCGTAAACTGGTATTCACTTCCCGAACATCATTTGGACTGGAGTTAAGCATCTTCAGGTACGGTATATTAGAAGGCGATGACAGGGCCCAAACTGATTTGCGGTGCCAATCCCGATGGATTTAGCGTACCACCAGCCGGTGATGGAACCTGACGGAAATACTGACCGCTCCAGAAACCAAACGCCACATTGAGATTGATTCCAAATCCATCCGCAACCATGAAGTTTGATCCGGCACGACCTCGCAGTCCGATGGCTGCACCAGAACCAGCACCCGCATACGCAGGGAGTATCTGCATATCTGCACCTACGTAGGGTTTGGCCACCTTACCTTCAAAGTGGTATTCGGCACCTAGCGAGATGGGAATGAGTACTCTCCAAGACTGTTGCAATACATCTGTTGGTTCACCATCTTCGTCTAGAACCGGCATGGCTTGATTGGTTGCATACCCTTCTCCACCAATGTGCACAGAGACAGCTTCGGATAGATGAATGCCAACTTCACCGCCATATGTGACAAAATTGAGTGTTTGAAAATTTCCGCCGCCGACTTTACCAGTCAGTGTTGCTGCAGCATCCATTCGGCTAGAACGTGTAGGACTAGATTTCTTTGTTCTAGAACTGGATGAGTTGTACTCTGTTGAAGGTTTGTATTCTGATTTGGGTTTGGATTTTGATTTTTCCTTCGTGGGTTTTGGCTCGTCAAAAGAAAAGTCCATGTCGTCTTCTTCCTCTTCTTCAACGACTTCGACAGTTGAAGGCGCAAAATTAAAGTCAAAGTCCTCTTCACTATCTGCAGAGTCTTCTGCCATGGCTTGGTCCGCCAAGCGTTTTGCCTCTGCTTCCATCGCGAGTCGACGAGCTTGCTCTTCCATTTCCTTTCTACGCCGTTCTTCTTCAGCGCGCTGTGCCTCTTCCTTTCGTGCACGTTCTTCGGCCGCCTTTTGTTGCGCTAAGCGTTCTTCTTCTGCTGGATCAAGTGAGAAATCTCCGAGAGGGTCTTCATCACCCCCAAAAATATCGCCTTCTTCATCCAAAACGTCCGCAGTCATAGGACCGGCTGCAACGGTTTCTTCCTCTTCCTCGACCACATTTCCTGTAACGACTTCTTGGATGTAGCCTCCCACATCTCCAGCAACGGACAATGGGTCATCGGCGATTCGAAATCGTTTCATCCGAATGATCTTGCCGTTTTCGTACAATACAACGAAAAATTCCAACTCTTTGCCAATCTTTGTGACAGACCCAGCTACCATTGAGTCGGCACCTTCTGCAGAGGCTATTGAACTTAGACAGGAAACCGACTTCAAACATTTTGGCGTCAATGTTTTTGGCCGCGCGTCTGCTGGGTAGACCATGTCGTATCGACCAGAAAAATCGACTTCAGAAGTGATGAGTGACGTCAGATTTCCAACCTTCACAGTTGGAAGATTGGGAGAGTACAATGGTATAACGACAGAGTCACCGGCTAAGGCTGTATTGGAAAGAAGGAATGTAGAACTGGCAAACGCAAAAGTTAAAAGCGATGAACGAAGACGCATAGGACTCTCCTCATTGTAGACTAAGAGTATTTTATCCGATCATCCATCCCATCGCATGTATTCATATGTTAAGAACCTGTAACAAAAAAAGCCCCACAGTCAGTGGGGCTTTGGTTTCTGTCTGTTCAATCAATGAATCTTACTTCTTGAGTCCAACAGCAGATTTAGCGACGGTGGTCTCTGTGCCATCGGCATACTTCACGGTGAAATTGTCTCCGTCAATCTTAGAAATGATGGCTTCTTTTGCAGAGCCATCCTCTTGCTTGACGGATACACCATTTCCTTCAGAATAGGTTACGGTTGTCTTGACGGCTGTACCTTGTCCAATTCCTGTGCAAATCCCACCGGCTTTACATTCGTTTTTGATCAGCTTGAAGTTTTTAACAGTTTGATAGCCTTCCTTTTTCGCTTTGCCTTTGAGCATTCGTTCCACTTTGGCTGGAAGCAATTTGGACTGGGGTGCTTTTACCTCTCCAGTTGTCATTAGCTTTTCACTGGTCTTGACGTCTGGCTTGGTTCCACCAACGGTGCCATCATCTGTCGCCGCATCTCCATCTTTGCCACTTGCATCAGCTACTGCTGCAGCCCCTTCTTTTGGTTCTGGTTTAGGTGCTTCAGCCTTTGGTTCCTGTTTGGGGGCTTCATTGACCTTTTTGACTGGTGGAGTGGGTATGTCTTGGGGTTCTTCTGCGTCGCCGCATGCAAACATGAGTGCAAGTAAAGTTGTATACATGAGTTCTCCTTAAATGTAGTGGGTATAAATTCACCACTGATCATATAATGAATTGAGACAGTTTGAACGAAAAAAAATAAAAAAGGTCCGGGTGTGGACCTTTTTCTGTGCGAAAAACTTGGTTGTTAGTGCATGATTCGCACTAAGACCAGTTTTCACCCCATACCGCGAAGCGATTACGCTTGGGCAAACGCTTTGTTGTATGCTTTGTGCAAGCGACTGCAACGACGATCGGATTGGTTTTTATGAATGATTCCCTTACCTGAAATACGCTGAATGTGCTTCACATTGCGCTTTAACAGCGCAGCAGCAGCCTTTTCATCACCAGCTGCGATTGCGGCTAAAAATTCTTTGTTCAGAAATCGCATCCCTTTAATGTAGTATCGGTTGCGGGCGTTTCGTTTTAGGTTTTGTCTTTGTCTTTTCAATGCGTCCTTGTGCGTGGCCATTGTTTGCTCCTAACTGTATGATTCTTTAAAAAAACTGCCATCACAGTTCTTTTGTGTACCACATTCACTATTCCATTTGGTCGATGTTGTCAATTTACAGGTCTAATTTTCGACGACAGTGGGATTCGAACCTGTTTTGTGTTACCTACGGTTTTGCATAATTGTGCCGTATATCAGTGTATGGTTTTGTAAGATTATTACCATCGTCGTTGACCACACTTGTTTAAACGACGTTGTACTTAACTTTGAAGTGTGCTTGTTTCAAAGAGTCTATTGTGAGGAGATGCTGTGAAGGTATGTGTTGTCGGAACTGGCTATGTTGGGTTGGTTGTAGGCGTTTGTTTGTCCGACCGCGGACATACAGTGTGCTGTGTTGATCGTGATCAACAAAAGATATCCAATCTGCACAAGGGTATTCTACCGATTTATGAGCCTGGGCTTGAAGGAATCGTTACGCGAAATGTAGATGCTGGAACATTAACATTTTCTACGGACACCGAAGCGGAGATAGCTAAGGCTGAAGTGGTTTACATAGCCGTTGGGACACCCAGTGCTGAAGATGGTTCGGCCAACTTGACAGCCGTGAGGGCTGTGGCTGAGCAAGTTGCAACTGCGGCCTCCGAAGGGGCAGTCGTAATCATAAAGTCTACTGTACCTGTTGGTACGGCTGATATGGTGAGAGATATCGTAAACGGTTCAAATGTTGTCGACGTGGTGTCCAATCCCGAGTTCTTACGCGAAGGGGTCGCCATTGAAGATTTTGAAGCACCAGATCGCATTGTTGTGGGCTATCGAGAACCTTTTGCCAAGCGGCAGATAGAACGATTGTACGCGTCCTTTATCGAAGCCGGTCATCCAATTTATTTTATGGATAACCGCTCTGCTGAAATCACGAAGTATGCTGCGAATTCTTTGTTGGCTACAAAAATTTCATTCGCGAATGAACTGGCACGCCTATGTGATGCTGCGGGTGCAGATATTGACTCGGTGCGATTGGGAACTGGGTCCGACTCCAGAATTGGTGCGAAATTTTTGTATGCAGGTGTTGGATATGGTGGGTCTTGTTTCCCAAAAGATGTGAAAGCCTTGATTCATATGGCTGATCAGGTTGGTGTCACGATGCAGATTGCCAAGGCTGTTGAGACCGTCAATGCAGAGCAAAAGGTCATTCTCGTCCCACAGATACTTCACGATCTTGGAGCGGATCTGACTGGTCGTAAGTTTGCACTGTGGGGCTTGGCGTTTAAACCTCAAACAGACGATATTCGCGAAGCACCAGCGCTTTACATGATTGAAGAGTTGACAAAACGCGGTGCTGAAGTGGTGGCTTTCGACCCTGAAGCAATGGAGAATGTCCGGCAACAAGTGGGAGATGTGATTCAGTATGCTGAGAGTAAAGAGTCTGCTTTACTGGGAGCGGATGCGTTGATTTTGATGACAGAATGGCAACATTTTCGTTCACCCGACTGGTCTAAGATAGCCGAGTCCTTGAAAGGACGATATGTTTATGATGGTCGCAATATCTACACTTCCGAAGAAGTAGAGAAGGCGGAGCTTATATATCACGGCATTGGAAGAGGCTATCGTTCATGAAATTTGAAAAGTCCAAGATTCGAAATTTCGCCATTATCGCACACATTGATCACGGTAAATCAACGATTGCGGATAGATTTATGCAGGAGACCAATTTGGTCTCAGAGCGTGACCAGAAAGCCCAGTATTTAGACAAGATGCACCTCGAGCGTGAAAGAGGGATTACCATTAAAGCCCAAACTGTAGCG
This sequence comes from uncultured Pseudomonadota bacterium, assembly GCA_913040875.1. Next base: position 14,630 of record CAJWHX010000038.1, read on the forward strand.
ATGCCA
>CAJWHX010000039.1 GCA_913040875.1 uncultured Pseudomonadota bacterium
ATTTTGAAAGAGAAGGTTAGACATGAAACCACGCTTCACCACTTCTTGTGCTTTAATCGTTTTGGGTATTGTCAAAACCTGATCAACATCCAACTCAACCATTTGACCTTCATTATCCATAGAAATAACAGGGAAGAAATTGAGTAAGCGATGAATATTTTCCTTTCTATCTTGTGTTGTCCCACCACCCTGCGTGGTTTGAGCGGATAGATTGTTTGCAAATTCATCATAGATGATGAGCGTTCTTTCAGGGGCAAAATCGAAAACATAGGCTTGATCTTTTCTACATCGACCACCATCTGAATCAACAAAATCCCAGGCATTCTGTGCTCGAAAAGCCGCTTGCATGTACAGTGATGGTGATTTGATATTCGACAACATAAATACAGCCGTCCATTCTGGCACCGTAATTCCAGTTGTCAACTGTCCAACAGAGAGGGTAATGGTTCGCTCATTTGTTTCAATGGCTTGGCGAACTTTATCAAACGAGCGCTTATTCGATGTTTCTGATACGATGTTATCTTTCTCATTCTCATCATTGATGTCTTTATCTTTGAGAGATTTTCCATCTCCCGCTGCCAATACAACTTTGTAGTCTTTAAATACATTGTGTTTTTTGAGAAGTACCTGTAACGCTTTGGCACTCGAAACCCGATTCAACAACCAAAATGTATGCTTCAATTCATTTCGTAAATCTTCTGTTGAGAACGGATACTTCTCGTTTGTTGACAATGTGCTCAGCCATTTGCTCACTTGAGTTTCATAGACAAATTTTCCATTGTCCTTTGTGCTAAAAAACTCATTCAAATCAAAAGCATAATCAACAGTTTCACCATTTACTTGAGCTCCTTGATTCACTTCATCCGTTAACATTTGGCTCATCTGATAGGAGAACAGACTCAACTTTGGTAAAGACGCATAAGGATTTCTTACCATGTGGTATGGAGCGTCATCATTTTGCTCGGTCACACTCCACGTTTCTTTGGCGCTTTGTTCATCAGCATAGGTCCAGTTGTAAATAGCATCTTCCTCAAACATTCCAGATGCAACTTGTTTAAATGGTGTTCCAGACAAGTACAGAGTATAGTCTCGTTGAATTCTTTCCAATGTAAATGCAGCCTTATCTGTAGTGACTCCCTCATGGGATTCATCAATTATAATCAAATCCCATTTCAGTTTTTGAACCCACTCCAACTTATGATGTGGACCACCAAAAGTGACTGCTCCTTTTAGATCCTGTAAAGAGATAAAGGCGATCTGAGAGGACGTTGAACTACCTTGTAAATGTCCTAAGAATTCTTCACGTGTCATCACTGGACGTTCTTTTAAAGAATCGGCTGTCGATACAAACTTGAAATCTGTTTGCCATGCAATAAACTTTTGAAAATCATCAAACCAAGAGTTTGCCACAGCAGGACGATTTGTCAACACCAACACATTGCGAGCCCCCAATTGTCTCGCCAGGTCATAAGCGGTTAACGTCTTTCCAAAGCGAGGCTTCGCATTCCAAAGAAAGTTGACATCATCCACGCCCTTGTATTCTGCGTTATTCTCGAAGTATTCGATGGTTTGCTGAACTGCCCCTTGTTGTTCTTGACGTAGTGTATATTCTTCTTGAATATTACCTTGTTGGTATTGATGTGTGATGAAGTCTGTAAAATGAAGCCATGATTCTTCAGGGGTATCAACATAATTAAACCATTCTGTTTTGGGCTCGCGTTCAACTTGTTTAAATCGGGTTAAGTAGGAATGAAAATGTGTATCTTTGAACCAAATATTTGAACTTTTCTTCGCTGGTGCCGACCATTTTAGTTCATAATCCAATTTAATTGCAGCAGTATGGGTTTGCTCTTTTATTCGTTCATGAACATCTGCACGTTCGGTATAGCCAATTTTGATCCAGCCATCTTTGGCTGAAATAGTTGGCAATGTATAGGCATATATTTGTGGAAAGACAACTTTTGTGGTCTTGATTGTTGTATTGTCAGTCATTTTCCGTACCCTTAATCAAATCGTTCCATTCGATTTTCTTTCCAATTCATAACCAATACTGGTATTGGTTCTTCTTGAGTTGACTGTATGGGGTCTTCATCCACCACATCAAACATACTCAATTGTTGTGGCTGTGGTGTTCTTTCAGAAGCCATCTTTGTCAACAATGGAATACCCCTTGTCAATCCGTCCATTTGGAACAGATTGTAACTAACAATTGTAGAGATTGTATCAACAAATGAATCCATCGGTAAAACCGTCCACTTCTCTACAAAATAATCCAAGTAGGTCCCCAACAAATTTTCACGTGCCAACAACAGTGAGTCTCCATTCCATTCAAAACCATAACTGGCTTTAAATGCCCACTCTACATGCCACTGCCAATCACAAAAATCATTGAGTTCCCTATTGATTCTGCGAAGTTTTCTGTCCAAAAAACCTTGCCGTTCTTCGAGTGGAATTGTCTCCCCTGTTTCAATATCATATCGACTCACAATATACGGAGCTTCACCACAGGTAATTTCAAGCCATGTTCTCTTGGCATATTCTTCAAGGTTGTCCATTTCCTCATCGAGTTGATCATTTTGCTTTTTGACAACCCACAATGGCGTAAAGACTTCAGCGTTCTCTTTCGTTCGTTCTTTCCGAACCATTTTATCTTTCAAGCAACGTGGGATGATAACACCTTGTTGGATATCTTTAAGGGATACTTCATCTGTATCCAAATGGCATAGGTCCGTCTCTTTCCCTTCGCTAGCCCAAATAATATTGTGTGCATTACCATTCATCGATCTAGTTCGATCAATGAGTAATGTCCTATACACTTCAGGCCTTTGAGCCAAAAGTGTTTTCCGCATATCCATAGTAGTGGCATGCGAAAAATTGACTGTGTCTGTCCACAATGGCTTTTGTTTTTGTAAATATGTTAGGAAATGACAACTTGTCGGATCTAAGACACTTGCTCTTTGTTCAATGTAATCACAGTATTGTGTTTTTCTCGCATCATCGCATGTATAACTAAGCGAAAACGAACCATCTTCTCTTGGTGTAAAAAGACCATTGCCATTTGCCTTTTCAAATAAGGAAACATTTGAATCAACACTATCTTTTAGGTATTCTGCACTATTGGCTTTCAATTCTTCTTCAATATCTTTCAAATCCAACTCATCATATTTATCCAGTGAAATTCGACCAATCACAGGCTCCCATTCCACGGATCGAAAAGCATGCTTTATCTTACTTTGATTTGTCTCATGTTTCTGAACATGTTCAATATCCTTTTCACTAAACCGACCAATCCAAATTGGTGATCTTCCTTTTAAAGCGATTACACGATCTCCAGTTCGGACTCGTGAGAGAAATGCAATTGCTTGATTCTTTGCAGAAGTCGATCGTTGCTCATCATCAAACCGATTTCTACAATAGTCTTCAAATGTTTTCCAAGCAATCGCATCCGTGAGAGCAAAATCCTCCCCAATTTTTTTATTCGACAATATATGAAAGCCAATGCCAGCAACACCATTGTGTAAAGCAAATGGATAATAACTATTCTTTGTGTCTCCAATTGAAATAGCCCACCATATTTTGGGAGGAGAGCCCACAGCCTTATCGTTTTGTGACAACCATCCCCTCAGCTGTACTTGCACGTCACTCTTTGCTTCCCACGAAATACTTTGGTCTTCAAAAGGACTTTGCCAAGAGTCCATCAACTCATCATTTTCAAAAAGATGTATCCTCCATTTGGATCGGATATTGTCGATGGATAACCACCAAGTGTCTACATCGTTGACAGGGTCATACCCCCAATCACTGTGATGATATGTGATTTTCGTATCATTTTTATGCACACGAAAATTTAATTCAGCCAAAACTGAAGCAAACAGATTTTTGTCTACAGGGATTTTATACCCAGTTTCACACATTGACGTTCCCAATTTTAAGATTATTTCTATCGCAAGATTGGAATGTAACATGCAAATCGAACATCAACCAATGAGACTAGGATTGAGCTTTTCACCTTAGCCAACATGATGATAGTACAGTTCCACCACCGTTTTCCCGCTTTCGAAAATCCTTTCCCGCTTTGCTCGAAAATCAAAGTTCAACCTACATCGAAATTGTGTCACCAACAGTCTTTACGAAATAGTGACCATGATCTCGTTAAGCAACCCATTTATGTTATTGGCTAATACTGCTTGTACACCCCATTTCCGAGTGACACGATGCCACAAACCAACACATTCGCTTCCTTCCTAACGCAGGTTGATTATTCGCTGATGGATTCACTGAACGCAGATCCAGAAGCAACGGAAAATGGCAACGACCACCAGCCCCGCGAGGTGTTTTCGGGTCATTACGTACCTGTAACACCAACCCCAATCCCAAGTTCAGAATACATCGCCCACAGTGCTGCCTTGTTTACTGATCTCGGCTTGAGTCAAGACCTCGTACAGGACGAACAGTTCAGTCGGTTGTTTTCAGGGGACATCACCGTAACTCACCCCCCCATGCTTCCATTTGGCTGGGCAACTGGGTATGCCCTCTCTATCTACGGGACTGAATACACGCAGCAATGTCCATTTGGAACGGGGAATGGCTATGGGGATGGACGAGCGATCTCAGTCTTTGAAGGAGTATTCGAAGGGAAACGCTGGGAGATGCAATTGAAAGGCGGCGGTCGAACACCGTACTGCCGAGGAGCAGATGGTCGAGCTGTTCTTCGTTCCAGTGTCCGAGAGTTTCTAGCACAAGAATACATGCACGCATTGGGGGTTCCAACTTCCCGATCGTTGACGCTCTATGTCTCGACATCCGAAAAGGTGCGCCGACCTTGGTATTCTGAGAGCTCCTTTTCTTTCAATCCCAACATCATGGTAGACAACTCTGCAGCGATCACAACACGAGTCGCACCGTCGTTTCTGCGCGTGGGCCAACTTGAACTCTTCGCTCGTCGAGTACGCAAAAACGACCATCCAAATGCGAAAAGAGAACTACAGATGATTGTACAGCATTTGATTGAACGCAATTACAAAGAAGACATTGACCCGAGTCTTGAATTCGTTGATCAGGTGATCGAACTCGCAGCTCTATTTAGACAGCGTCTTGTTGACCTCGTTGTGAATTGGATCCGTGTGGGCTATTGCCAAGGAAACTTCAACAGTGACAACTGCGCCGCGGGGGGCTTTACACTCGACTATGGTCCCTTTGGATTTTGTGAACTGTTCGACCCTCGTTTCCAGCCTTGGACCGGTGGTGGTGAGCACTTCTCTTTCTTCAATCAACCTGCCGCTGCCGAAGCCAACTTCAACATGTTTTGGAAGGCACTTCGCCCTCTGGTAGGCGACGATACGGCACTTGCAAGACTAGATACAATCAAAGACGGATTCTCCGACGCAATGAGCCAAGCCTTTGAAGACATGTGGGCAAAAAAACTTGGTCTACGTCAATTCGATGAGACCTTAGTGCAAGGGCTTCTCCAACTCATGATTGAAGCCAAGGCTGATTACACGATGTTTTTCCGGAGGTTGTCTCACATTCCGACCGACATCGATGGGTTGAAAGAGAGTTTCTATGCACCCAGTTCAGCAGATATTGATGCACGGTTGAATGGTTGGCTGCAACGTTGGCGTGATCGTCTCAGCCGTGAAGGTGACCTTACAGAAACTTCGGCTGCGATGAAACGAGTCAATCCCAAATACGCCTGGCGCGAATGGTTGGTCGCTCCCGCTTACCAAAGAGCCGAAGAAGGAGATTACAGCCTCATCAGAGACCTTCAGGCGGTGCTGAACAATCCATACGAAGAACAGTCTCCAGAAGTTTCGGTCATGTTTGACCGACTACGGCCCAAAGAGTTCTTTGACGTCGGTGGGATATCCCACTACAGCTGCTCCTCATGACTGTGAACCTGAACAGCACATATTTTAGAACGTCTCGTCCTATACACTCTAGAGTCCGGTCAACGTAGGACCAAACGAGTTTGCTGTGTAGAGCTATTTGATCATCCTCTCACTGGCTATATCGTAATCCAAACCTTAAGGTCTTATCGGAATCGAATCTGAGCATGCATACCTGAATCAATCGGCCCGATCACTAGCTACTGGCTGCCGCTGCGGCCGCCGCTACAGCGACCATCTCTTGTGCAAACACCAACCCAACAATAATAGAGACCAATCGAGCATTAAAACCATCATCATTGTCAAAATGTTCTAGCAATGCCAAGTTGATGGCCAATAACAACCGAGTTTCTCGAGTTCCTGTATCCAATTTTTTGTAGTACCCCATCAACTCTCCGACCGTGGCTTCTATTGGCAAGCCTGACGCAGCAAGCACCGCAGCAGCAGGGCGAAAATTGGGAGCGAAAAATGAAAATTCTGCGGAAAGCAGCTCTGTGATTTTAGCATAACGTTCTTCTAAACTACTCACATCGACACCTGGCCACAAAGACACAACTTGAGACGCCGCCTGTAGTTCATCTGCCCATGAACCGATTCCCCAGCCTCGATACCCGCCTCTTTTCAAGGCTTGGAAGCACTCTTCTGTCAATTCTACTTGAGTATTCGGTTCACTGTTCTGCATTGCATGTAAAAGTCCATAAAAGAGATCGTTGTTTCCAGTGACCCATGGGTGATCTTGCTTCCACCCCGCCATAATGGCTGTCATCTTTTCAAGCACCTCTGTACTATCCTCTGTATACAAACCCATATAGAGCGCTGTACCTTTCGTATATACGCTACCGGCAGTAAAAAAACCCGTGAGGCCAGAGGTTCTCAAACTCGCTCTGTTGTTCTTAGCCCGACGAAGTATCTCCTCCGGCTCCATACCGTGGATCATACCAAGTATCCCGACGGTATTGAACAACTCACCCTGTAAACCGGAAAAGAAGGTCGCGGACCCTTTACACCGCTTCCAATACTCCAATAACTCATCACATCGATCGGTTGAATTGGTTGCCACTAAAAGCAACGATTGAGTTATCAAAACGTCAGATGCCCGTGACCATCTAGAAGTTTGCGAACGAAGGGTTGTATAGGTTTCTTGCAACAGTGTAAATTTACTCATAACGGCTCCGGAATACAGACTCTCGAGCAATGGAAGATATACCAAATCAGTATGTCCCTCCCTAACTCAATAGAATCATTTCTACATCTACAAAACATTGGTCTAAGGCTTTAGCACTCCAATCACGGAATGCTGATTTGTATGTTAAGAATTGTACACCATTTTGAGAGGCAACAATAACTCGGCAACACCTACTTCGTGCTTCGAACCAATCTCAGTCCCATCTGTCCATCGCGATAACCAGGTGCCGTATTGTAGCGAAAGGCATTGCGAATCACATTTTTGGGACTCTGATAGCTGCCGCCTCGCAACACTTTGGTCTCTCCTGAAGAGGGTCCCACCGGATCTGTATTCGGGAAAAGTGAAGTATCCGACTCATACCAATCTTCTACCCATTCAAACACATTCCCGCTCATGTCGCACAAATCCATTAAATTCACGTCTTTTCCGCATACAGCATGTGTTCGACGCCTTGACGAGTCCTCATACCAAGCCACTTTGCTCGCTGTAGAACTACCAGAAAAACGATGGGATTCCCACAAAATTTGCTGGGACCCACCTCCTCTAACATGATACCCCATCTCTCTAGCACTCCACTCCCACTCTGCTTCCGTGGGTAGACGATACCCATTGGCGGTACCCTCTCGCTCAACGGAGGGTGCCAGTTGATTGCATGTATGGGTATCCAACCCCAATTTAAACCCACGAGGAAGAGCATACACTGCTTGAAAACCCTGTTGATCACTCAGCATATTGGCAAATACCACTGCATCACACCACGAAATATTTTCCACCGGACAGTCAGAGCCACAACTACGGTTGTTGGATGGGTTTTGACCGGTCACACCACTCCACACTCCTTGTGTCACCTCGGTGATGCCAATGGTAAATGGTTGAGTCAGCAGTACCTGATGCTGCTGCTCATCTCGATTGCGGCCCATTTCTGAATTCGTACTGCCCATCCAAAAACGTCCAACCGCTACATTGACCATCGGATAATCAACCGCTGAAGAAGTGGAACGATTTGTATGTTGTAGAGCGCCGCGGGATAAAGCCACCGATAACTGATTCCCCTCTGCTACCAGCTGTATCGCACCAATCCAGGTGCCCTCTGAAGATTCTACACGCAGCTGTTCTGTACAAAGAGGTGCCTGCAACGAAGACCGAGTATCTCCAATAAGTACATCATCCGCATAAACCTGAGCCAATACCGACTCTCCTTTCCAATTTCGAGCGTCCAAAGTCAACATCGTTTCCTTTGGCGCTAATTGTACGGGCCAGTTGAATCGATCTCCAGATTGAAGATCAAACTGAATCGACGCTGGATTGTAACACCCATCTGATATGGTCAATTCATGCCTCCCGACAGGCACCTGAGCCTGAACCGGAGTTTGTTTCCACACCTGACCATCCAAAGAAATCTGTACACCACGCGGTCCATTGAGTACGGAAACTTGACCCATTGTCGAAGATAGATCACGATGAACGTCCTCGGACTTGGTAATCGTCAGCACCTCACTAATCGTCAGAGAATTACTGGCTTCCCAGCGCAGTTCATGACTTCCTTGTTCGACACTTCGAAGGCACGGTGTCTGCTCACAAATCAGTTCACCGTCCAGAAACACTGTTGCCTTGGGTGTCGTGGTGAAAGTGATCTTGGCAGTGTCGTTAACGATATTCAACCCCTTCCGAAGAAGCGTTTTGGAGCCTTCAAAGGTTGCTTCAACTAGAGCGACTGGATCCGTTGCTTGCACTTTATGCATCGCCAACAAAGACCCACTGTCCGATTGATGAAGTTTCAACATCACCATCTGGGTGTCTCCAAGCTGAGATATCGTACCTGAAACCACCAAGTCCGCACCAATATTTCTCGCCAATTCCACCTCACAGGCTCCATCGATGCAGGTTTCGTCCTTCCCCATATCGGTTAAGATCTGCATCATGTTCTCTCGAGTGATGATGCTATAGACCAAAGGATCCAATTGATCGAGTGCCCCTGCGCGTGCTTGATCGGATAAAATACTGACCAAATCTTCATTGTCAGACCCCGTAAACTCCAGTACAGCCAAGTGATCTGCCCACCCCAAAGACAGCAATGACCACAACATCCACATATTTCCTCCTCAGTAGATTTGCGTTGATTACATGAAGAACGCAGACTCCATAGATAACTTACAGTAAACTATGGCATAAGATGTCAATACTTCAACAAAACGCCAACACACCATTGTATTCCCATCCGCTATTGGTTGGATTCATATATGCGATCATCATCCGATTGTTCATATGTCCATGGGACTTTGATGTCTCAACAGATCTGATTGGTTTTTTAGGCACAGACACCCTAGACACCCTCTCCCTGCGATGGGCATTTTGGCATCCAGAATCTCATTTCTTTCCAATCGGATGGGATGCCACCAAAGTCACCCCAAATATCTTCGATCACTTATTGTTTGTCCCACTCCTGCACCTTCCATTTCCCATGGCTGACAATCTATGGTGGCTCAGTCAGTTATGGGTGTCTCTTGTCTGTGCTCATATGTACGGACACTGCTTATCAGAAAACCAGTCTTCAGGATGGATGGGAGGGGTCACATTGATCGTGTGCGACTCTTTACTTCGTGAATTGAATTGGGGACACGCCCCCCAAGCGATGTGGTGGGCACCCTTGTGTACCCTCATCGCTTTGGAACGATGGCAACAAACACATGATCGACGATGGATGTTCGGAAGCGGTATCGCCCTCGGAGTATCCGGTTGGTGCTATCTCTATTTCATGCCTTTCATCGGACTGATTACAATTCCCATTTGGTTCAAGAAAATGCGGTCTGCAATCCTGTGGGGACTGATTGGAATCATCACTCTTTCTGGAAACCTCATATGGCTGTACGCTCACACTTCAGAGATGCTAAACGTTCCTACTCCACCTCTCATCAACGGTCAAACCCTCACCACAATACATTCCGCAACCGTAGACTCCTTTTGGAGTGGTACACCGATAGACATCAGCAATCAGATCTCCATTATTTGGATGATGGCCGTTTGTATAGGGGGGTATCGTCTTTGGGGTCAACAACGCCGTCACTTTTGGATGGGTACAGTCTCTATCCTTCTGGGACTGGGCTTAATTGCTGGCACCCATTTGCCTTTTTTGGATCTGTTCAGTCACCTTCCATTCATGTCACGTCTATTGTGGCCTGAACGATTTGGCATATTGATCGCGATCGGGATGATTGTCTTGGTCTCCAGTGTTCCAAAAGCCCGGTGGCTCATTCCACTGGCCTGTATTGAGTTTACTGTCCGATCTGGAAATCTACCACTTCACACAACCAGTCTAGAGCCATGGCAATGCTTGCGATCCTTAGAGAGCGCAGACCAAAGTTCTGTACTAGAACTCCCACTGAAAGACGGCGACTCCTTATACAACCAACAAAGTCTACGACAACGATTCCATCAACGTCCTCTTGTCAACCCCTTCATCCTTCCACCGTTTGTTCAGCCACCCACAAAATGGACATCGATACAAAGAATGCCTGCTCTTCAAGCCATCGATGGAGAACTCCCATTTACAACAATCCACCTATCAGACTTACAAGCGATGGATATTGGCACCATTTTGATCGATCGTGTACTGTTATCCGCCTCCAAACAAAAACAGATCCGAAGGCATCTTTCCTCTACTTTGGGCGACCCAATAGATTTACAATGCGCATATGTATGGCCTCTCAATGACCAGACCATTACTCCCAACAATGATACCAGCCCATTACCATACTCAAGACCAATCGTAAACAGTACACAAGAGCCTCTGTAACTGAGACTCAATTTTTGTCTTTATATCCAGTCATTTCTTTCCACAACCTCGAAAAATTAGGTGGCTGCAGACCAATCGACACAGCCGCTTTGCTTTTGTTCCCTGACCGCTTGTCGACATGATATGGCAAATACGAACATAAGAATTCCAAATGCGCCCTTTTCTTTGCTTCCGAATACTTTCCGTCATACCAATCTGGATGTTCAGTTTGACTTGAGATGGATGACACAGTCTGATTGGTTGGAAAGGCTTGCTTACCGTGGTGCCAAAACATATGCACCGGAAGAAGCTCTACATCATCGGGCTTCGAACGCACAAGCGCCCGTTGAATTTCACGTTGCAACTCTCGAACATTGTTGCGATGCCAATCATACCCTTCCATGATTTTCAGAGCCTCTGCCGATATAGAACGAACCTGACGGTTACAGGGCTTATTGTACTGTTCAATAAAGTGATAGGCCAGCAATTGAATATCCTCAATACGCTCTCGAAGTGGGGGTACATAGAGTTCTTGAATGGAGATTCGATAATACAAATCTTCTCGAAAGTAGCCTTTGTTGACCGCCGCTTCTAGATTGACATTGGTTGCCGTGATGATTCTACCAGTAAAGGGCTCTGTCGTATCCGCTCCAACAGGGCGATACTCCTTCTGCTCCAACAGTCTCAATAGCTTGGCTTGAAGTGGCAATGGCAGTTCACCCACCTCATCTAGAAACAATGTCCCAGAAGCAGCGGCACCACACAGTCCGATGCGTGAACTCGAAGCCCCCGTGAAAGAACCTTTACGGTGACCAAAAAGTTCCGCTTCAAAGAGCTCTGGCGATATTGATGCACAGTTCACTGGTACAAAATCTCCAGTCCGCTCAGACTCACTGTGTAGAGCCTTGGCTACCCGTTCCTTCCCAACACCGCTCTCACCAATGATCAAAGTGGCCACTTCTAAGGGAGCAATATTTTCAATCTGTGAAAGCAAGTGCCGAATCCCATCTGAACGGCCTTTTATTCCGTGTAACCCAGCCTGCTCTCTAAATCGGTTCAGTTCAGTCTTCGCTTGTCGAAGTTCGAGCAATTCCAGCTGCTGAGACCACAGCTGACGCGCTTGACGAAGCTGAAAATAGAATCGATTCCAGTCTTGAATTGGACGCACAAAATAGTCTTTGGCCCCTAGCTCTAAGGACTCTGCCACTTGAGAAGCGGAAGGATTCTTGGTAATGGCTAAGATAACGATCGCCGGATGGGCCTTAGTCAGTCGACCAATATACTGAAGACCGTCGATTCCATCAGTGTCCATCGATACGATTATCGTGGATACCGTCAGTTGTTCTAGGAAAGTATCAACAGACAAGGTCGAATCTGCCGTGTGTACATCAAAGCCTTGCTTCGAAAGCATCTTGACAAAGGCATTGGACAACTTTGATACTCGATCAATAATGAGAATGGAGGAACTTTTATGCACAACGTGGTATATCTGTAAATTGGTACAATTATTATAACTATATAGTTTATATTTCAAACGAAACCGTAAATCAATGCCATATGATAAAAAGGTCGTTATATTTATCAAGATTTGCTAATAGGCAATACTCCTTTACTCACAAAATCATCACCTTCTTCATTTGATCACTACCCATGAGCATTTCTACGGCCGTCATTGCTAATTTTGACAGAGATCAGCACAATGCTATTCGGCTGATGAACCATTGTCTGCCGATGATTCAACATGGCATGTCAGAAACTGCCGTGATCGAGCTGTTTGAAGAACATGTTGCTAGTTTTGGATTTCTAGGGTTTCTACGTAGACCTGTGGTTCACTTTGATCACCGCCCAACATTTCGCTGGGGTCCGTCCAGCAATCGGATCTTAACCAAAGGGGCGGTCGTCCAGTTACACATTCAACCTTACAGTAACGAAGCGTTTGGAAATACCGGTGTGTCCTTCACATTTGACGCTCCCACCATTCCGATTGTAACAAAAGCACGCGATCTATGTATTGCGACATCCACCTTTGCAGGTCACACCAAGAAGTCTGGAGAGCTGATAGTATTTGCGCAATCATGGGCTACCAATCACCGTACTGAATTGGATCAGGAAAGCATTGGGCACTTCTGTTTCCCCAATTCAAATGCTGGACTCTTTGGTCAACTCTGGCCGAACAGTATGCGTGGATTGACACAGCTCCGTCGATATCAACTCCAATGGTTCAATCCACGTCCCTTGGATGGGATATATGCCATCCATCCTGATATTCGTCAGGACAATCGTCGGCTCGGTTTCGCAGAGTTGCTGTTGGTAACTCCCGAAGAAAGACGTGTTCTAGGACGGGAGAGTATGACAGACATCTGCACGTTCATCGGAGCCCCCACCCGTTGACTATCGGCAGATTGACCATGACCATTGGAGCATTCATGAAAATCGCACACCTTACAGACATCCACTTTCAAACCGACCCCAAAATCGGCGACTTACGATACATCAAACGCTTGATGGGTAGTACAAATCTGTATTTACTCGGACGAAAAGAGAAATTTGGTCTTGAAGTACAGAAGAAAAGTGTCGCAAAGATTGTTGAAATGCAACCAGACCTGGTCATTCTGACAGGAGATCTCACAGCACAGGCACTAGACCCTGAGTTTGATTTGGCCAGACGAGAACTGGATCCCATTTTGTCTCAATTTCCAACCGTTATCATAGCCGGGAACCACGATACATACATTAACCCCTTCCCTTCAAATATGAGAGAACGTTTTGAGCCTTGGTTGGCCAATGATGGTGTCGACCTCCGTACTTTTGGGAAAGTTGGTGTGCTCACCGTTGAAAGCTGTCGCCCAACCTTGTTGTCGAGTGGATATGTGGACCCGAAAAGACTCCTCAAGGCCTCAGAACTCTTGAAAGAATCGACAGCAGAATTCCACTTTATGTGCATGCATTACCCCCTGCTCAATCGACGCGGTGAAACGTATGGACCCGCCACTCGAGCCCTCTCCAATGCAGACGATGTTCTAGAATGGCTAAAGGGTGAACATAAGGTCTCAGCCTATCTTCATGGTCACGAACATCATGGCTATATGGTGGATTTAGAAACAAAAGGTGGTCCTGTACCTTCGATCAATCCAGGGGTCAGCGGATACAATATCGACCTTAAAAAAAGACGATTCCCACATGTAGCCTGCTATACAGTGAACGGTTCGAACCTAGAAGGCATAGAACGATGGCAGCTAATGGATATGGATACCGGTTATCAACTCGAAGAAGGTGAGGCTTTCAGCTCTCGCTTATAGAATGATTTGATCAAACTGAACGACTTTGTCCCTCTCTAATGAGAGGGGGTTTGAAGTGTGAATCAATGAATAAGCCACATCAACTGAAACTGTTGCCTAAACGTTTCAAAGATGTCGCTCAGAATCCGACTCTCGACATTTAGGCGTTCGTAGTACCCTAAGAGGTATGGCAACGCACAATGATGTTGAACACACCTTCAATACGGGAGTGAATTCAAGTATCAGAATCAAATCCTTCACGGTACGTGCAGAGAGTACTCCTCAACGGACAAAGATATGGAAGGTGCAATAATCGCGATTATCGGTTACATAGTTCAAAAAAACCATTAACGCACTTCCATCCTAGGGTGGATCCCACATGAGGATACACATGTACACATCTATCATTTTAAGCCTACTAATTGCCTGTGGCGATGGCAACTCTGAAACCACAGAAATAAAAACTGTGACAGAGCAAACAGAAACAAAAACAACCAGTGAGGACA
>CAJWHX010000040.1 GCA_913040875.1 uncultured Pseudomonadota bacterium
TAATATTGTTGGTTTCGAACTGAACGAATGTCGCCTCTGCATACTTAGTCGTACCGGAATCATCTTTCGACTCCACCCAAACACTCGAGCCTTCTTCAATCGGGAACTTCTCCATCGATACCGGTACCGTCAACTCCAAAACCTCATACGGTGGCAGCGGCTCATTCTCTTCTTTTCCAGCGACCTTCCGGTCCACCAGCACAGGTATACCCTGTTCCGTCAGTGCTTCTGTCACAAAACGTTCTTTTCCCTGCTCGACTTCGGGTGCCTTTGGTAAATCACCCTTGTCTTCTGACCACTCCGACGCTGGAATTAATTCTACTTCCAAGGTTTGAATCGTGGTGGCAGGGATGCTCGCACTGAGAGAACGATCTGCATTCTGAGCAATCGTCCACTCGAAGAACTCATTCTTCTTGGTCACAGGTTCTGTCAATCGAATAGACAACGCATCTTCTGAAGAGGTGAATTGAGGAAGGAGAGTATACTCAACCGTCCAATTGTCAACATAATTGCCATCTACAACTTGACCAACACCATCGCCAAGGTCCAGTGTATTGTCCCAAAACATCACATCCCAAAACAAGACGCTTGCTAAGGGACCAACAAAATACTGACCAAATGCATCGTCTATAGCTGTAAAAATATCCTTTTCCTCTGCTACGGGTGCTTCTGCGGAGGCTATCCCCAGCAGTCCCACAAATAAAGATACAAGCATCGAAACTCCTTGACCAAATGGTCATACAATCTGCACAATCAAATCCACATGCAACATGAATGTATTCGCCTTGAGACTACAACAATCGGGTTGTAGATGCGAACAAACATCCCGATCAACAGGATTTTGGTAAACCATGGTAGTTTAGTCCGTTGCTACAATCCTGCAACCTACATTCAACTGGACTGATATCATACGATCAAAGTAGGACATCGTTCATCTGGGAGAGAGTGGGTTCCGTTCGGCAAACTCCTCCACCAATTCTATACTGCGGGCATCCAAGTCTGTTGGTATCACAATGTGTACTGTCACAATGTAGTCCGCGTCCTCAGCCCCTTTGGCTCGAAGGCGAAACTTTCGTCCTGAAGACGTGCCGGCGGGGATGGAAATCGTCACTTCACCCTGTGGGGTACCGACAGACACGCGACCTCCAAGTACAGCCTCTGGAAACGTAATCTGCACCACACCGTTGCTCATCGACTTGTTTGTCTTTTCTTGGGGTTGAGGTTGATGACGAGATGTATTGGTTGTTTTGTCTGGTCGATTATGTTCCTCGTGTGATTGATCAGCCACAATGTTCACCGTACAGTGTAAATCTCCAGAACGACCACCATTCAATCCCGTGTGTCCCATCTTCTCGATGTCAAGCACTTCTCCATCGCGAGTTTCGGCAGGTACACGTAAATAGAAGAGTTCCAGAACAGATTGCACTTCCAGCCCATCCGTTCGACGCAATCGTTGGTACTCAAACTGAACCATCCCACCTTTGGATGCTGTACTGCGAGGCACATCAACTGTTACATGGATATCTTCACCATCACTGCGCTCACCTGCTCTTGCCTGATTCTGAGCATACCGTCCACCAAACTGCCCACCACCTTGCTTCGAAGACTCTGGATTACCGCCAAAAAGATCATCGAGGTTCAGACTGTTCTGAGGCTGTTTCCAAGATGGGTTCCGCTTATTGGTTTTGTGGGTAAACCTGGATTCTGTATGAGGCTGGTCACTGGAAAAATTGGCCCCTTTTGGTGGTCTCCATGAAGATCGATAAAAGGTTCTTGACCGTCTAGGCTTGTCGTATAGTGCACGTTTTTCGGGATCGGATAGGATTTCATATGCCTTACAGATTTGAGCAAACCGCTCTGTATTCTCTGGTGAGTTGCCTGCTTTGTCGGGATGATGAACCTGTACAAGCTTGCGATACGCCCGTTTTATGGTGTCCAAATCAGCTTCTTGTTGTACACCCAAGATTTCATACAAACTTTGATTGATTTCCATTTTCTGTCCTTCAGTATCGAGATTATGTACATTTTGATTTGAAACCACACCCAAAATCGTCTATGTTAAGCAATGTATTTCAAGGGTTGATTTTTGGTTGACCGTGTTGATAAACAGTATATCAATCCCCTATCCTTGTCAGATCGTTTTTCGAGAATCATCATTTGATTTCATCGCCTCACCGTAGGAAAGTCCATGGCTAGAAATTCACGAAGTCGAAGTCCAAAGTGCTCATTTTGCGACAATCAGCAGGTTAAAGGCATTAAAATTATAGCCGGTCCAAAGGGTGTTCACATCTGTTCAGAGTGCATCAAACTCAGTTTGGACATGATTCGAAATGATACACCTGCGATACAGATGAATGATGTCAATCACTTACCAACCCCCAAAGAGATTAAAGCTCATTTGGATCAGTATGTGATTGGACAACACCAGGCTAAGAAGAGATTGTCTGTCGCAGTATACAACCATTACAAGCGTTTGGAAAACGTTCGTTTGGTCGAAGAAAAGCAAGAAGAGGTGGAGATCCAGAAGTCGAACCTGCTTTTGATCGGACCCACTGGAACTGGTAAAACATTGATGGCGCAAACACTAGCAAAGTTTCTCAATGTCCCGTTTGTAGTGGCTGATGCAACAACCCTAACTGAAGCTGGTTATGTTGGTGAGGATGTCGAAAACATTGTACTCAACCTGTATCGGGCTGCAGACGAAAATGTGGAACAGACCATCCGAGGGATTGTCTTTGTAGACGAGATTGACAAACTTGCCAAAAAGGGCGCTTCGGGTTCAACAAGCCGAGATGTCTCTGGTGAAGGTGTTCAACAGGCTCTGTTGAAGATTATTGAAGGGACACTGGCAAATATCCAAGCAAAGGAAGGCAAGCGAATGTCTTCCCAACAGCCCAAGCAAATTGATACCACCCACATTTTATTCATCTGCGGAGGTGCATTTGAAGGACTTGATAAGATCATCGAACAACGCACGGGTAAAGGACGCATTGGTTTTACTGAGGAAGACATACTCGATAACGAGACGTATGAACAACGTTTGATGAAAGATGCCTCCCCAGAAGATCTAGAAAAATTTGGACTCATTCCAGAGTTTGTTGGACGACTCCCTGTCATTGCCGTCATGGAGCATCTGGAAGAAGAGCAATTGGTCGAAATTTTGACCAAGCCAAAAAATGCATTGGTCAAACAATACCAGAAGCTATTTGTAGATGAAAGCATCACCCTAACGTTTACAGAAGATGCTTTAAAAGCCATTGCTAAGAGAGCCGTTGATAGAAAGGCGGGTGCTCGTGGACTTCGAACGATTCTAGAAGAGATTATGCTCGACATCATGTACGATGCCCCGTCGCAAGAGAATTTGGTTGAAGTCGTCATTGATGAAGCTTCCGTTTTAGAGGGCGTGACACCCAAATGCATCCATACCGACGCTCTAGACGTTAGTTAATAGTTAGAGTTAGTAGTTAATACCATCCCATACTGTACGTGAGCTCACACTCGCAGGTTTGGACGTTTACCATCACTTAAGGAGTTCCTGTGCAATCACTTCACTTCATAAAAGTACTGGGCACAGGTGCAATGGGGTCAGTGTATCTAGCTGAAATGGTCAGTGGACAAAATTTTCGCAGACAGATTGCTGTAAAGGTGATCAAGTCAGAAGAGGCCAGTTCGTCTCCCTTTATCACCAGAATGCGAGATGAGGCGCGTCTGCTGGGATTGTTGCAAGACGATGAGATTTTACAAGTGATCAACCTGGTCAATTTGCAAGGACGCGATGCAATCCTGATGGAATACGTAGAGGGAGAAGATCTAAGTAGAGTTGGCAGCAGTGGTCTACCTCTTTCCCCAAAAGCCATTACAACCATTGGTGCGATTACAGCGGGTGTACTTCATCGTGCTCATACGGCTGTCGATCCTCGAACCCGTCTACCACTCAACGTGGTCCATCGAGATATCAAACCGGCAAACATCATGATCACCCGTAATGGTGGTGTAAAAGTCTGTGATTTTGGCGTTGCAAAAGCCCGTTTCGAGGGGCAGGAAAGCCATACTTCGCCTGACCAAATTCTGGGCACCCTACATTACATGTCACCAGAGTATCTCCGCACTGGTGAAATTTCACCGGCGGCTGACATTCTTGCGCTAGGGATTTCTCTGATTGAAGTTTTAAGCGGTAAGAAATTTGGGCGTCCAAAGTTAAAACGCTCAGACCATGAAGCTGCGGTAGCTAAGCTGCTTCAAGTCGCACGTTTCCCACCTCAGTTGCAAGCCATCTTAAAACAGTGCTTAGAATGGAATCCAAACAGTCGCCCCACAGCTGCCAGATTGGAAGACGAGCTGTACAATATCGCAGAATCACTCCCTGGGCTCAGTCTTAGACGATGGGCATCTCAAACACTGCCCCAACTTGAACACTATCAAGATCCGTCGAGTGACTCGTTGCAACTAATCGGACAAACCATCACCCTGTCTTCCCAAGCCTTCATCCTCGATCCCAATTCCACGTTGGACACTCCTGCAAGTCAAAGCAGTATCACCCACACACAGGCAAATGATGCATTCAAGGTAACTCGACAGGAAATTCATACACCTTCGAAAAAATATGCTATTTTATTGGGTGCAGGTGTCGGATTTGTTCTGTTTTTGCTAACGCTACCTGTATACTTTATTGGATGACCGGATTCCCCATCCCTTATCTAATTCGTCCCTCATCAAAATCCTCATCCCCTCAACCATCGTGAAACCTATACACACCATGTTTTTGTCGGCATTGCTGACATTGTCTTTAATCTTCGGCTACAAATACCTCGTGCAGTCAACCGTCACAGAATCTGTCTCTACTGCAGAATTGGATGGTCAAGATGACTATGACTCTATCCCTGAAGAAGTACCTGAACCTGAACCCACGGCCGAATGGCGCAGCTATCGTGTTCAAAAGGGAGATGTCTTGGGAAGCATTTTGCCAAAGTTTGGTCTACCCACCGCTAAGGTCCGTGCGGCGGCGATCGACATCATCGATTTGGCAAACCTCCGAATTGGTCAAGAGTTTCGATTTCAGTTTCAACCTGGCGCGGAAACTCCAGATGAGATCCGCTTCGCATTGGGAGAAGATGACACCCTCATCATTCGGAAAACTGGAGAGGATTGGACAGCAGAACAGGAAAAGATTCAATTTGATATTCAGCTGGGATACCGACATTTCGTTGTAGAAACTTCGCTGTGGCAAGCGGCAATTGATGAAGGATTGCGAGCCCGTGATATAGCCATGATGGCTGAGGTTCTTCAATACGACATTGACTTCAATACCGAAATTCGAAAAGGCGCCACGGCTGAGCTTCTTGTGGAAGAGATGTGGCAGAATGGTAAACTCGTCAAATTGGGAGCCGCCAAGATTTTACTGTTCATCAATAAAGGCAATGAATACCAGGCCATTCGGTTTACCAACAGTCGAGATGTCACAGCATATTACGACTCCAACGGTGTTTCAAGAGAAAGTCCATTTCTTCGATCGCCACTCGCCTTCTCTAGGGTCACATCGAATTTCAATCCAAAAAGATTTCACCCCATTCACAAGAAGGTACGCCCACACAACGGTACAGATTTCGGTGCAAAAACCGGTACCCCAATCCGCTGTGTCTCAGATGGTGTGGTCACATACGCGGGGCGAAATGGTGGACATGGAAACTTTATAAAGGTCAAACACATGAGTCCTTATGAAACCTCCTACTCTCACCTGTCCAAGATCTCTGTGAAGAAGGGAGAACGTGTTAAGAAAGGTCAGATCATCGGAAAAGTAGGCACAACAGGTGCTTCTACAGGACCGCATCTCCACTATCAGGTTTGGAAGAACAAACGCTTTGTAGATGCCATGAAGGTCAAGTTCCCAAAGGGCAAAAAATTATCGGGTGGTGACTACACCACATTTAAGCAACAAAAGAGCGATGTCTGGACAGAGTTTGAACGATTGAAGGGTCTAGATGATACCAGTAAAGGAATCGATTGAGTAAAATCGATTGAGTAAGATCGATTGCAAAAAATCAGTTATGAGAGGAATGTACGTGATCGACGGGAACTTTATCCTTGCCGTCGTTGTCTCATACTGAGACACCCTTCTACAGGAGTACTCAATGCTATGGATTTTGACCACCCTTCTAGGCTGTTCACGAGAAGATTACTATGCAGATCGATCTCTATACGACAATATCCGTGAAGTCTATGAAGATTGTGAAGAAGGGAAGATTGCATTCTTAAAGCGTAAAGCCAACATTCAAACCTTGTTTACCGATTGTGGTTCAAACAACATTTACAATTACAATTGGTCTCCTGATGGACGACTGTTCTATTTTCAGCTGTTCACCAACAACTTCATCATGAATCCTGAAAATCAAGGTGTTGATCAACTCCCCATCGGTAAGCCGATTGAGCGAGGCGTATGGCTACACGAAACGGCTCTCGTAGTACCCATTGTGGAAAGTGATGATGGTCCACCTATGCTGAGTGTATACCTGACTGCTGGGATGATACAAAACTATGAGATCCCAGGCTCCAAGCCCGCAGACCTTCAAGTCTATAAAGATAAAACGATGCTGCTCACAATGATCGATGACTCTGGAAAAAGACGTCCGTACTTCTTTACAGAGGCAGATGGATTTACAAGAGCCTTTGAGTTCGTCGAAGAAGTATTGAACATCAATGTAGCGGCAAGTCCCAACCTACTTGCCTATACAGATTCCACCGGCACACATCTAACAGACCTATCTGGTAGCATCATTGCAGACTTTCCCGATGCCAAACGTGCCGTACCACATCCGGATGGCAAATACGTAGCCATCGAAACAAATGGTGCACCTCTCCCACCCATTGACCTTGGAGATGGAAAGTACAAAGACCCTGAGGTTCGAAAGAGAGAAGAAAAACGGCGTCAACAAAAGATCGACAGTCTACCGGATTGGGTACCCAAAGAGATCATTCCACCAGAGATCAATATTTACAATGTAGAAGCCAAACGGCGCTATCGCATCAAAAACTTTTTTGGTGAACGGTTCGAATGGTATCCCAATCAAAAATATTTCTGTTCATTCTTCATCAAAGGAATCGAAGGACAACTGATTCAACAAAATATTGCGCTCACAGATATTGGAGTGGCACTGTTGATGGCAGACAACGACAACTTCCCTTCTAGTATTGAACTGTGGACACCTATTGAGAAGAAGGAATCTGTATCGACAGAATGACCAGACTTTACCAAAGTACAAGTCACTAAGACAAAGAAAGGAGAGCCATGGCTCTCCTTTCTCCTGATTACACCATCCCACATGGGTGCTCTACATCAGCGAATGATCACCTTGTTACAAGTCGTGATCTTTTTCTCAGGCTTGCCTTCACACTGAATATTGTGCGTTGTCATGACAACCTCAGCTGCCCCCCGTTTCGTAGCGCTTTTGTAGTGCTTGGTGAATGAATATCGATTTTCCTTCTTCTTATCGACTTCCACAACTTCCGGAGTCAGTCCAGACTTCACCTTCTTGTAGTTGTAGAATACATCGTATGTATATGTACACCCTTCCTCAGCGTAACGAAGGGGCTCATGTAACACCCAGTATGTAACTTTGGTATCTGGAGCATGCTTACCGATTGGTTGCACTTCTTCTGGTTTCTCAGGAAAGGTCTCTGAGGTGGTGTCGAAAAGTTGTGGCGTTTCACAATCTTCCCATTGCAAGTCTCCAAGTTCATTCTTCACAAATGGATTGTTACCGTTTGGATTGGAATCTTCTTGGCGCTTTTTGTCCACGTACGCAACGTAGTGATCGATCACATTTAAACGACACTTATTCTCATCAATGCTGATATAAATCAGTCCTTGCAACTTGTTGTTGAGTGTATTGAACTGTCTCTTGTATCCAGTAAAGTTGTCACTCTCTTTCCCTGCCTTGAAGAGTTTTGTACCTTCTTCAATTCCCTTCTGAACCTTTTCAGAGTCTTGAAGCGTATCATCAATCTGATTCAAGGTCTTCATATTGCACTTGCGGTTACTGCTCATCAACGTCTGGCACCACTTTGCAACCTCTCCTTCAGTGCGACAGGTCACTTGATCACCCTTTTCATTCTTTTCACAGTTGTAGTCGTACATATCAGACAAAGAACCCACTGTATACTTGGCACTCAATTTTCCATCTGTACTCACAAACTTCAAGCGACTCTTTGGATCTGGTTCAGGATCTTGACCGTTGATCTCTCGGAGAAACAACCACTCGGAATCTGTAAGTTGATCCAATGACAAATCACATTGTACGACTTCCGTTTCTGGCGCCGCTTTTTCTTGCTCTCCACAAGCCATCACGCCAACGATAACGATGGGCATGCACAACATGGAACGTTGAAGGAAATTTCGCATCATGGGTACCTCAAAACAATAAAATGAATAGTTTGTATAAGATACTATAATTAATCAGACCAAATATCTCACCTTTCCAATGACGAAAACTCTATTTATGACAATTTGTTGATGTTTTTATTTCTACAATCACGACAGTCCAACCATCAACCGGTCAAATCCGATACAAGGAATCTCTTTGTAGCGTTTGTTATCCATTATTGATGGCCAACAAATCTGTCGTATCCACCATCACCATGAATTAAGAAAATTGTAGACAACAGGAGACCTCATGTCTAGACTGATCTTTGCGACTTCAAACCCTCACAAAGTAGAAGAGATCAAGCAGTTTTTCTCTGACACTTCATACGAGATTCAATCTCTTCTTGACTTTCCAAACATTCCAGAAGCCCCTGAGCCCTATGACACATTCCATGAAAATGCTGCCTCCAAGGCTCATTTTGTTCACCCTTATACAGGTGGAATGGTCATCGCAGATGATTCAGGACTGGTCGTCGACGCCTTAGATGGTCGCCCTGGGGTCTTTTCGAAACGGTATAGCAATGAAGGGACAGCACAGAGCAACAATACAAAATTGCTCAGTGAACTGAACGAGACAAAGGAGCGTTCAGCCAGGTTCAAATGTGTCTTTGCGATCTTCGATGGTCAAAGTACTGAATATATAGAAGGTACATGCGAAGGAGACATCAGTACAACACTGTCCGGTAAAGGTGGGTTCGGTTACGACCCGTTGTTTCTTCCAAAAGAGTTCCCAGGAAAATCAATGGCAGAACTAACGATGGATGAAAAGAACACCATTTCACATAGAGGTCGTACATTGCAGCAGTTCAAACGTTGGTTGACAGATACATCCACAAGCTGAAAACTAGTACAATAGCTCTTGAATGTATTCAAATAGAAGATCGTTTGAGAGGTTCAATTTCTCTGCCGCAACTTGAAGTATCGCAATTTCGCCTGGATTCACAGTACCTGTTGATGCGGCGGCACCAAAACACAATCCTATCACTTGCAGTTTCTCATCTTGAGACAGTTCCATCGGTAAAGTCGTTAACGCTTCTTCCAGGAGCGGAGGAAATGTTTGAGGATCGGTCAAGTCCAAAGCGTGTAATACATTACTCGGGAAATGCTCTTGAACGTAGGCCAATTCTTCAGGTTCAGCAATTTCATCGGCCCAAATGATCTTTTGTATAAAAAACATGGAGAAAACATATTTCAACCGATGTTTTCGAAGTTCTTCAATACTATTTTGAGAATACGTCATACTTATTTTTATCGTCTTAAAGTGAAAGATACCAATTGTTGTCCGAACAAAAGACAGAGTTGCGTTCGGAAGGTTAGAATCAAACTAAGCATTCGTCAACATCCACATGAGGACACCAATGAAATACTTCTCAACACCAATTGTCATAGTAGATGTCGAAACGACCGGTTTTGGACCCACTTCGGAGGTCATTGAGATTGGAGCGGTATGCTTGGATGAATATGGAAGGGTTCGCTCCGAGTTTGGTGCCCTAATTCAAAATCAAAATGAACTCGATGACAACGCACACAAAGCGCTGGCCATCAATAACATTACAGAAAGTCAACTCAACAATGCTGCGTCAAAGTCAACCATCCGAGCCAAATTTGTCGACTGGTGGAATGCACTTCCTAAGGACACCGGTATTACTGCCGTCGCCTTCAATCAACGTTTTGACAGTCGTCGCCTCAATGAAATCGGAATCCATCTCCCGTGGGGCAAATGTCTAATGGAAATGACAAAACAAGTGATGATCAAGCACGGACAAACCCCTATGACCAGTTCCGGACGCAGGAAAGGCCAAGTCTCCCTAAAAGATGCTTGCGGTTTTTTGGGATTGGAATATCCAGAAAATGCACACAGAGCCTTAGAAGACTGCCGGATCACAGCACAAGTGGCGTGTAAGATATCAGGATTCTGGGGTACCGAAAGCAATTTGTAAACTCAGCAGTACGTCACGGTCAGCATCGGATATATCCCTCATCTGGGTTTTCATTGGGAAGTACACTCAAAATGCGTTACAATTCGCGACAACCACCTTCTTGATAACACCGATTGTTTGCAACCTCTTGAATGTCTTCTACAGAGAATCCAGCACCCCAACAAAATGTCAATTACCGTGCCCAAAATCTCAATGGAGCATTGTGGGATCGTCGTGCCTTTTCCGATGGAGACTTCAGTCAGATTCAGGCCAATGAGAGTCGATTCAATCAAGTTTCTTTTGACAAATCTATCTTCCATGCCGCCATTGTGCGGAATGCACTGTGGAGAGACACTCGTTTTGCCTCCTGTGCAGGTCGATTTATGGAAATGGAAAATACTGATTTGGGTGGTTCCGATTTCCAAGAGTGTAGATTTGAAGACAGTAGTTTTTATGAAGTCAACTTTGATGACAGTCAATGGATAGACTGCAGTGCAAATGGATGTGACTTTCGATACTCTTCATTCAAGAATGCTTCCTTACAAAACATTAATTTCAGCAATTGTGACCTAGCATATGTAGACTTTACAGGATGTAGTTTCGAGAATGTGAACGCATACAATGCGCGCATAACCAATTCCATTGGTTTAAGTGATGCACAACGAGATCAGCTCCTCGCGAGCGGTGCCTATGAGGGATTGCCTCCTGCCATCAACAAACTTCGAAAACGAAGCCTCTCCTTCCAACGATACGTACAGTCTCGCTTGAGCAGCCTCCGGGAGAAGGTCAAACCCACGACGTGGGTGGATACACAAGGCCTTGTACAAAAGGCTCAGGATACTTTTCAAGAATGGCGCGAAGAACGTCGCCGGCAACAGGAAGAACTGCAGCGACAGGAAGATGAGTGGCGCAAAGAACAAGAGGCCCGAAGATTAAAGAGCATTGAAGATCGAAAAATCCGAGAAGACCGAAGACGTCAAGAAAAAGAAGCGCAACAGGTGGAACGCGAGCGCCTTCAAGAACGTCGACGTCAAGAGCAGGATATTCAAGATCTTCTACAATCGCAACAATCCGAACGACATCAACTGCAAAAGGAAATCGAGCAGTTCTTCGGAAGCTTAGAACAACGCGAAACAGAACCAGAATACATCGAGGCCATTGGTAACCAAGCCAATATGCTTTATCAGGATACGGAAGATTCCCTCAAATTAGAAGAGATTCTTCGACAGCAACTGAAGCATTCTCCTTTGGATACTGATCTACAGCAACAACTGACCAGTCAGACCAATCAAACACAGCAGTTAGCAGCAGAAGCACTCGACGCTCAGCAGCGATACTTCAAAGCGCTTCAAGAATGGAAGCGAAAGGAACATGCTCTATTAAAAAGACTCCAGCAAGACGCGTTGTCACGGAGTACCCAAATACTGCTTGAAAACAAGTCTCAATTTACCGTCGATTCTGATGCATTCAAACAACAAATATTAACGATTGAGACTCAAAGCCATCGTGATTTATTGCGGGCACAGTTGGAAGATGAACAAAAAGCCATTCGTATCGAGCGCGAGGAACTTGAGAATGCCGTATCACTCGAGCAATCTGAGCCCGAGGCAAATACCGAGATAGAGACCGAACAAATACAAGATCTCCTTCCTGCCCTAACGCCAGATACCAAACCCGATCCCCTCTTGTCTAGCGAAGGATTGACAGATCTACATCACGCAATCGAAGAACAGTCGATAACTACGAAATTAGACGTCAGTACAGCAGACATAGCTGAGCCAGTCTCACAAGAAGCTACCGAACCCTTTTCCTCTGACGAGGAAATCGTCGAAAGTTCTGAAGAATTGGTCTCCATCAATGAGCCTGTGGAAACACCGCATACGGAAGAGTACCAAAGTTTGTTTTCTCGAGTCACAGAGTGGTTTGCAACCAATACTGAGGTGACTGCAGAGGGTTCTGAAACGATTGAAGAAACTCAGGATCCGTTAACCGAACTGACTCAACGAATTGAAACCCAGTACGAACAAGAGTTAACGCGCATCGAAGAGCACATCGGTTCAGAGACCTTGCAACCGAGTCTTCTGGATTCACTCAAAGAAATACAACAAACGTCCATCCAGGAAATCCTCGATGCCAATACCGAGGTCACATTTTTGTCTGAAGAGGCCATTCAAAATCTTCAATCTGATCTTATTACCACCTCATTGTTGTCATTCAAAGAACAGTTGGAAACAGAGCGTGTACTGGCAGACAAAAAGGCGGCACTGGCCAAGCAAAGAGAACTTGAGCAGAAACGTCTTGAGGAAGAACGAGAGAATGTAAAAAGACAACAAAAGGAACTCGAAGAACTAAAAAAGTCAGAGAGAGCCGCACTCGTTCGGCAAAGACAACTTGAACTCGAAACGCAACACAAGAAACAACTCCAATCCATCATTGAGAGTCGATATGCACAGTTCGAAAAATCAATAACCCAAAGTCCTGAAGAAGAGGCTGAGTCCTTCGGTAGTGTTGAAGAGCTCGAAATCGCAACAACACAACTCCAGCAACTTCAAGGTCTTTCTTTCAATAAGACGGTGCAAACGTTCATTGAATCTGAAGCCCAAAAGCAACGTAAAGAACTCGAAGAAAAGATAAAGCAAGAGGAACTTCAACGACAGCGCGAACTCGACGCACAGGCAGTCGCACAGAAAAAATTAGACCGAGACGAAGAACGAAAGCGCAAAGAGGCACACCGTGCGTTCTTAAAGAAACAGACCGAAGAGGCTAAGGCTGCGGCGCGAATAGCAGAAATCGAACGTCGAGAACAAATTGAAAAGGAAAAAGCTGCTAGAGAGGCCGCTGAGCAAGAACGCCAAGAACGACTCGCAAAAGAAAAAGCGGAAACTCGTGCCGCAGAATCAGAACGGCGGAAACAAATCGCCAAAGAAAAGGAAGCCGAGCGGCTTGCCGCGATTACACGTAAAGAGTTGCTAGCCAAAGAGAAGTCAGAAGCACGAGCTTTCGAACGTGAACAAGTCGCAAAAGAAAAAGCGGAGGCACGTGCCGCAAACCTGGCTGAAAAGGCGAAAAGACAAGAACAACTCAACAAAGAAAAGGCCGAAAGACAACGCCTACAGGAAGAAAAGAAGAAACTTGTCGAGTCAGAAAAGGAGAGAAAGAGACAGGCGCGGCTTGAACAAAAGAGAATCGATGAGGAACAAAAACGACAGGAGGAAGACCGTCGAAAACAAGAACGTGAGTTGAAAAGACTCGAGGCTCTGGAGAAGGAACAGCAGGCAACCATTGAAAGAAAACGCGAAAGACTTTCCTTCTTAAAAGATCAACTTCTTGAAGAGGCACGGCGACAAGAATATCAAGAACTCTCCGCACAAATCGAAGCAGATATTGAAGTGCAGCAGTCACAAGCACTCGAACGACAACGCAAACAAGAAATATTTTTAAATCAAGTCCGAGCTGAACAGAAACGTAGAGCCAATGATCCCTTATTGCTAGAACAGGAGCGGCAGCAAGATTTGCTGTTGCGTAAGCAAGAACGCCTCCAACGTTTACAAGAACGCGAACGAGAAGTTCAGAATGCGTTGTTGCAACTTCAAACAGATTATGAAAGTGAAAAGATATCTGCACCAACTGAAGATCTCGCCATTCAGATTCAAAGTCCAATGCAGCAACGATGGTACCGATTCACCGATGTCGTGTCCTCACAATCTCCAACTTTGGCACAATCTCTGGACACCTTCAAGGAACAACTAGAAGAGTTGTATATCTCTAGACAAGCCCAAGCGCGATTTTCAAGAGAGCAACAAAAGCAACTTGCAGCCAGTGCTCTAGAAGAAAAAAGGCGATTGGAGCACCAAGAGAGACTCAACCGCCTAGCGGAAATTCGTAGTAAGGAAGAGCGACGAGAAGCTCGGATACTCGATGAAGCAGAGCAACGAGCAAGAAAAGAAGCTAAGGCGGATAGACAAGAACGCCGATTGGCTATGGAACACACTGAACGACATCAGTTGCATCGAATCGAAGCAATGAACTTCACCGCTGCCATCTCCCTGGTCGATCAAGATCTTAGGGGGGAAAACCATATCGCGGCCGAATGGATGAAGACCAATGCTCAACGGTGTCTACTGAGCGGTATCAGACTTGAGGCCGCAAATTTAATTGAGGCGGATCTTTCCTTGGCTTTACTGGACTATGCCAATTTAAAAGGAGCCACGTTGGATGGGGCAACCTTACACAAAAGCAATTTGGAAGGGGCCAATCTACAACAC
>CAJWHX010000041.1 GCA_913040875.1 uncultured Pseudomonadota bacterium
TCCATATTGAAATATTTCATTCAATCGGCTAGGTTGGACAGAACTTGGAGGCCAAATGCTTGCAACCTTACCCTTTTTTGCACCTGTTCAGTTTACCATCCCCATTATAGACGTTCCGATTCATGGATTCGGAATGATGGTGGCCCTTGGACTCTATCTCGGTACAGAGATGGCGATGTCAAAAGCTAAGCGTGATGGGTTGGACCCCGATATTATCAATCGGGTGGTCACTTGGATGATCGTTGGTATTTTTGTGGGTGGTCACTTGGGACACGCTCTCTTTTACGAACCAGAAAAGATTGCTGCCGATCCGCTGTATCTCTTTAAAGTTTGGGATGGTCTATCTAGTTTTGGTGGATTCATCGTGACGGCATTCCTGTGCTGGCTCTTTTTCCGCAAAGAAAACAACCGCGTAAAGAAGGCAAACCCGCAGCGGAAAGAAGTTGGCAAACCACTCTTGCTCCCGGTACGTGCAAGTCATTATGGTGATTGTGTCATCTACGGATTCCCGATGGCGTTCGGATTTGGACGGATTGGTTGCTTTATGGCACACGACCACCCTGGTTTAGAAAGCGATTTCTTTTTGGCGGTTCAAGGAGTCTGTCGAAATCACTGGACGGATGTCAATTACGCATGCCACGATTTAGGACTCTATGAAGCCATCTGGGCTTGTTCGATGATTGGTGTGGTCTATTTCCTAGATAAGAAGGCTCGATTCCCAGGATTTTACTTGGCGATGATTCCAATGGTCTACGCTCCTTTTCGAGTATTCTTTGACAGTTTGCGGACTGCAGACACACGCTATGCTGGATTGACACCAGCACAGTATGGAGCGATGATTCTATTTGTGGTTGGCTCTTCTGTACTGATCGTACAACGCAAAAAGAAAGCCGTACGGACGATGACTTCTGAATCAGATGCCATACCCTATGACCCTGTTGTGACGCCTGAGTCAGAAGAGACTCCAACAGCTTGATTAGAACATCTGCTCTAAACTCCGTTTACGTTCGAGTTTGATTTCTCATCATGTAATGACTCTCAGAATCCAAGCTGAGTCAAATCAAATCCGCAAAGGTTTCCATCAATTCGGGATGTTCCTCAAAGTAAGGCATCAATCGCTCAAAATCATCTTCAAATGTCGTCTTTCGCATGTGTTCATAAGCAGCTCTAGAACCATCAGGATGGGGAAACAACCAACGCCCTTTCGACATTGTATCCACAAAAGGTTCCTTGTGATACTTGTCTATCGATGGATTCCAAGGAAGATAAATAGCTCCATTACATACTTGTAAATTTGAGACCATCTCAATGACTTCACTGTATCCTGCATCTTCAGTATTAAACCGCGACCGATTACCGAATCCGTAGATAAACTTATTCGGCCAAATTTTGGAACTCACAGACCAGCCCAAATTTTCCTGTTCCTCTTCAAACAAACATAGATGAATGGTTCTAGACCGTGCCTCTAATGGAGTAGAACAAGAGACGACCAATATAAAGTCACCAGCAACCATTAGCATCGCATCGGCTGCTTCATCATCCGAAGGACGTATATTCCAAATAAAAGACGTGTTAAAGTAACTAAGTTCCGTTCCAACCCGTGTGCCATCGCGTGTCACGTGAACATTCTTTAAATAGTTTCCAGCTTGGTCATAATGCAATTCCAACATCTTCATACTCCTTGTATTATCAATTAAATCAAATCAGCAAAGGTTTCCATCAGTTCGGGATGAGTATCAAAATGAGGCATCAATCGCTCCAAATCATCTTCTAACGTGGTTTTCTTCATGTGTTCATAAGCGGCTCTTGAACCGTCTGGATGAGGAAACAACCATCGTCCCTTCGAAGTCATATCAACAAAGTCTTTGGTGTCATAATCATGTTTACAAGAGACACCTGGGTTCATCGGGAGATAAATTGCCCCTTTAAACGTTTGAAGACCACTGGCGGCAGCTTGCAGCTCACCAAAAGTCGTATCATTCCCATAACTGTCTGGGTAAAACAACAGTGCACGCTGATCCCAAATCTTTTCATCACCACGCCAGTGTTGAGTCAGTTCTCCTTCAAAGAAACAGAGGTGAATACTCTTTTGAGAGTGCATACAAATGGGTGTTGAATCAGAAATGAGCAGCAAGAAATCACCCACCACCATCAGGTCAGCTACGGCGTCGATATCCAAAGTGATGTAGGTCCACTCAAAAGCCATCGTCATTTTAGGAATCGGCGTCCCAACTTTTTTTCCATTTCTCGTTAGGTGATAGCCCGTAGACTTCTTGTGCAATTTTAACCCACTCATCATTCTCTCCATTTGTGTTAGATTACTGACATTATCGTAGTATATTTGAGGAGTTCTATGCAACAAAAAGAGTGGACCATCATAAACAATATGATCCAGCCTATGGATATGCGTCCCCCATCCTTTCTATGCATCGATATGATGAAGGCAATTGAACAACTGGGTTTCGAAAATGTCTACATGCGCGGTTCTGTAACAGAAGAGGTTATCCCACATCCCAAATCGGATGTCGATATCATTGCTTTCCTCGATCGCAACCCACACCCCAATATTCGCCTAGAGATTCAAGAAGCTCTGCGACCTTTCAATCGACCTTGTGATGTCTTGGTCATGAGTCGAGAAGCGTACATGCAAAACCGAGCGCTATCGCTTCTCGGATGTACCCGTAGCCTCAGCATATCTGGGCGCGAAACACTGCTGCAGCCTGTACCCGCAGACATGGAACTTGCAAGAGCCTTGTGGGCACAGTACAATCCCAGTCGATACAAAGATAGGTATCCCCCTGAGCGAGCCCTCATCACTGCCAAACAACTCTTTAGAGCCGTAGGCGTGATTCGACTCGTCGAAGACAATCGCCTATCCAGACAACTCTACACCTGCCTGCAATGGGCACACGAAATTGCACCCCGTCACGTCGCTGAAACGTATGATGAGATGTGGTTCAATCTAAAAAGACGCACATGGAAATCTGTTCCTGTAGAACCTGTGGTAGAGTGGTTAATAAATAAAGCACAAACCCATAATTTGCAACCCATTACGTAGGTGTTTCAATGTCCACACTTTCACTCGACGAACTCAAAGAAAAGGTTCTCCCACTATTCAAAAGTCAAGATCCCGCTTTTATCCGACAAGGTATGCTTCTGATCGACACTGTCTTCGAAGAACAACCAGAGATTCTAGATGTATTCAAAGACCAACGAGGAAAATGGGACACCAGTTGGATTGGCAAATCCACCATCGATTTGGAGGTCCGTGTCTGGCTCATGGGCTGCCGAGCAAAGTTGGGGGCTCGGATTACGCATCTACACTGTAGAGAACACAGTCTAACTCCCTTAGAAGTCCCTTCTTCACTTCCATACCTGACAACATTAGACTCTATGGAGGTCTCTGCCTATGGACTGTCAGAAACACTTGTACAGGTCATCGAGCACAATCCGAACCTTCGACGTATAGAACTGAATCTCTATGACCATTATTCTCAAAAGTTCTCCTACGAAGAGATGGTGGGTTTTCAAGACAGACTGAACCGATTGTTCAAGAGTATGTCAAATGTAAAGAATCTGATGATGCGAATCCAAATGGAGTTTCAAGATGAAACAAAGGCATTCACATATGACCTCTCTAATTTAGCATCCATTAATAAAATATGGATTCAACACAGGGCCCATTCCATCATTACCCGTCTTCCTCCTGCACCACTCGACAACTTTATTTGGTACACAAGCAATGGCAGAAATGAAATAGTAGACCCAAATGGTTTCCCAGCATCTTTGGGACAGCTTAGTCTCTACTGTATACCGCACCCCATTCAACCTCTGCTCAAGAACGTCGATAAAATGACCAGCATTGATATTGATGATTGTGCTGACTACGCGACCCTTTTCGACGCAACAGGCTCCATCATGCAATACACCATCAACGATAGTGGCAAATTATCATGGACCTGCAGGGCTGATTTTAATCAACACAATAAAGAACTCATCGCAGCTCGAGTTGATCATGTTGTGGCTTGTGGGGATGCGCTCAAGGTTCATTCATTGGACTGGATACGTGGTTCGTGGACACTGCCAGTTCTACACAAAATGCTCAACCTCGAACATATGCGTGTGGAACATCTAGACAACATCGAAGATCTACATCTTCTCAAAGACTTTACGAGGCTAAAAGAACTGGATATGCGATCGTTAAAACTGACAGAGTTCCCAGCCTCAATCGAACTCCCCGACCAACTGGACAAGTTCGACCTATCGGATCATAAATTTTCGACAGATGCAGATGTCTCTGGACTGAAACGCTTTGTGGATGATATCATACTGGTCGAAGATCGAATTGAAAATGAAAGCACATACAATAAAAGCCAGAATGAACATCGCATCAAATATCTCCCTTACAATGGAACGTCTCCAATCCATCCAACCTTCAACACCTTCCGTCTCGAACACCTCTGTGAAAAGGTCTCTAGAGGTGATCTAACTGTTCATCAACTGTGTTTAAAAGACTTCGAATGTTCATCCTATGATGTCAACTGGTCTGCGCTCAAGGATTTAGAGGTGTTGGATCTACGAAACCTTGATCTGTCCGAACTTCCCAATTCACTCACTTCATGTCCAAACCTACGTATTGTCTACACCAAAGAAACCGATGCTGTAAAGGATGCCTCTCTCGTACAAAGTATGCGCAATTCACTCCAATCTCTACACTGTAAGCGTGATGATGTGACTGCCCTAGACGAGAGTACAATCCAATCCTTGAAGTCATTGTCTTTGCGCGGCTGTATGCTGAAAACATTGCCTGAAGCACTCAGTGATTTACACGACATCGAGTTCTTGGATCTCTCATTCAACATTCTGAAGACCGAAGCCCTGAATACCATTCAGTCAGCACTTAAACTGTGGGGATTGGATGTATCTCTGACGAGTATCAAAGCACCCGACAATGGCTTTCCAATGTTTCCAGACTTGAAGGTCATCTATCTTGCAAA
The DNA here is from genome assembly GCA_913040875.1 of uncultured Pseudomonadota bacterium. The sequence continues at coordinate 4,998 of CAJWHX010000041.1, forward strand.
GAACCAATTTGAAGACCCAAGTTGGGCCAGTGCATTTCCAACTGTAGAACTCCGTCAAAAGATGCGTGGTTAACCACACTCGCCTCAGTCGGTTGACGGCAAGTCTTCTTTGGCATTCGGAATATCATCCCACAATGCAAATCGGTCCGGTTGATGGAAATCTGGTTGCGGACCTGGTAAGGGTGTGTGACAGCAATACCGACGTTTTCCACCCGTTGTGTGGATGGCAAAGGCATTGAATCGTACAATCTTCTCCGGAAGCCATGTATACGCCAACAGCCCTATCCCGCCCCAATAATTCCCGGATCGAATGGGTTTCCACAACATTGAAATTTCCTTTTGCACAATAGAACGGGGAGCATCGAGTGTCAGAACCAAGTGATGACCATGAGGACCAACTTCAACCTCTGTGTATTCACCATTCTCGCCAACAAAAAATAATTCTACGACCTCATAGTTCCACAACTCCCATGTACCCTTTTCTGGGTCAGATTCCGTTGGGGGAGGGGTATCTTCATAGCATTTTGCAGAAGCATAAAATGCCAGGCCATCGTCTTGCAATTCAATTTCAATGTAAATAGAATCGTTCTGAGGCAGGGGTGTACCATCCCATTCCTTATTGATATATAAGGATTTTTTCACTGACACGAACGACTCGCATTCCAGTCTGTTGGAGTACTCAACTCTTCCGCCAGCACTCTGCTTGGCCATCGAACAAAGCCTACCTTCCACAGTTGATTGTGGGTCATCGATTCGGTGTACTGTCCGACGAGTTGTCCTTCAACATACATTCGAATGGTGGCTTCAGACTCCCCTGCACCATTGTCAGAGAAATAATGCACTCTGAAGAAGTAGTCTCCATCTTCTGCGGATAAGACTTCAATGCGCTCTGCTACAGACCCATCTTCCGAATCACTCAGCAATACTGGATTCGCATCTGCTGTACTAGACCAACCCGGTTCTGAGTTGCACCAGCAGCAGTCTGAATCAAATAGAAAGAGTCCATCTTCGATTGTCGTCATGTGCAAATCAAAGTCCGCTTGAGAATCTGTCCAAGACAGCTCAGCATACACATCTGCAACTGGCTCTACCGTCCACAAACATTCTGCCTGAGGAGATCGCTGACCGAGAGCGTTCTCTACAATCAAACCGACCTGATAGGTACCAGCAACATCCAAGTCCAGATCCACACTGGTCTCAGAGTCAGAGATCTGCAGCGCTGCATTTGAGCCAACGGGTATCTGTAAGGCTGACCAGTCATAGGTCAGTTCCAAGCCACTTGGATCGTTTGAGGAGGTGCCATCCACTGTCACCGTCTCTCCCATCAACGTACTGGATGGGCAAGCGAGCGACGCCACAGGATACGTGGACTCCCCGCCCCCATTGCCAACGAGTAAGACAGATACCTCAGGCTCATCAGAGTCATCCGAATAAATTATGAAATCGCCCTGATCCCCAATGTCTTGTACAGGGGTATAGGAGACCACTACACTGGTCTCTGATCCAGCTGGAAGAGTCTGTCCATCCAAATCTGTCAGCAGCGAGAAGGCTCCTGATCCCGTTTGCTCTGTTTGAGATATGCTCAGTTCTGCATCTCCATCATTGCGAACGGTGAGAAACAAAATTGAATCCTCTCCTGTTGCCACTGCACCAAAGTCTAAAATCTCCGTCGACAGTGCGATATCGGGCAACGGACCCAATCCACCAATCCCTGTCAAAGAAACCGTGTACTCAGGGTTTTCGTCATCGTTGCTTTGAATGACCAAGTCTGCTGTATACGATTCTAGATCGGCAGGGGTAAAGTCAATCGCCAAATCATATACTTCTTGCAATCCTAGAGATTCCGGTACCTCTTGTACTGCAAACACGCCATCCACAGCAGCTACAATCTCTATGCTACTTACTGTTAGGGTCGCTTGACCGGCATTGATGAGCTGGATGTTTTGGGTCAGCGTATCGCCAGCTTTGTACTCTCCAAAGTCCAGTTCATCCACACTCACTGCAAGGTCTGGGGTCAACTGATTTACTTTGGTTTCATTTCCTGTGCAGGCCACAAATCCCATTGCAAAGAATGTGTAGTGTAGTCTCATGATATCTCCATTCTGTCTAACCACCAGTACAGGTCGTTTCCTCATTGTATTCAGTGTACTTGGCGATGACGATAAACTCAACTGAATTCGACAATTTCTATTGCGCCATCTATTGCACAAAAGCACTGCTATTTACGAGGGGCGAATCCACGGTAAAAATAGGGATACACATTGAGCCCCCGTAGAATTTTGATGCTGGCACAGTCCACCACGACATCGAATCAATGATTCCCACGCACCTTGTAGCGTATCTCCCTCTTTGGGAAGCACATTCCTAGGATTGAGAACGGCATCAACAGACCACTCAAATCCCTCTTCGACCATCGATACAATGACATAAATCCCTGCAGGTAAACCAAGTACCCTATTGGAAAAATGATAGGACAAATGAGATACAGACACTACCATCGAGGTATCTTTGTTTTCAAAGCATTGGATCGCGGCCATCCAAATATTTCGAAGTAAATATTCGGAAGCAAAAACGTGCGCATCCGCATCGTGTACAGCCACCGTTAAATTGGCGTTGACCAGACGCTGTAACCTCTGTTGTTCACTCAAAAGAATCTCTGGAACGCTCACGATCGAGTTCGGAAGCTGACTTTTACGGCCCAAATGCATAAACTGCCGAGTCAGTACTGCTGCTCGTTCAGTCATCGAGATAATGGCCTCAGCATCTTCTTTCATCAACGGCTCTGTGGCGTCAAGTTGTATTCCTTCCGCAGCAGATCCAATCACCGTCAGAAAGTTGTTCATCTCATGACCATACTCTTTGGGCAACGTTTGCAACGCTTTGGATTCAGTTCGAAGATGCGTCAACTCATGGATATCTTCAAAACTCCACGTGAGAACATCTCCATCCATCAACACGGTGCACAGTAAATGGCGAATGACACCTTCGCGGACTTCCAATCGAAACGGTTCGCGAACAATTGGATCACAGGACTGTAGTATTCGAACCACTCGAATGGCGTCCTCTTCATAGAAATACTCTTGCATCAAGGTCTTCTTTTGCAAATTCAAGTGCTGTTCAGCCCATGGACTGCACTCTAAAATGGTGCCTCTAGCGTTGGTCACAACGAGCATCAAAGGATGATGATTGAAAAAACTATTGTCTAACATGCCTACTATTTATCCCTTCAAATCAATTGTACAACCCGATACCATTTCAAAAAGCAAAAAATACAAAGAAGGGATGCCAACGCACCCCTTCATTGTAGCCTGTACCGTGTAGATGAAGTTAGTCTTCTTTTCTACGCGTTGCAGCCAATCCGAACAGAGTCAGTGCAAGAACACCCAAATCAGACGATTGAACACTGCTGGTTGCACAACCCTTGATGGGTTCTGACTCAATTGGATCCAGTCCGAATTCATCATCACTGTTGTCATCCAATCCTTCGTCTTCGTTGTTTTCTGGGGTGTCAGTTTCCTCTTCTTCAACAGGATCTTCTGTTTCAGTGACCGCATCAACACCATCACAGTCTTCATCGATTCCGTTGTCGGGAACATCATATGCACCTGGATACGTGTATGGATCCGCATCATTACAGTCTACATTGTCACTCCAACCGTCTCCATCTTCATCCATCACTTCTGGTTCTGGGTTGTAGAACGGAGCTTGAATCTCGATGTTGTTCAGCAATACACCCACTTCGCTTCTTGCAAGAGGATTCCACCAAGAAGTATCAAAGTTTCCAAGAATATTGATTTGGTCGAGCATGAAGGTATCGCCTTCAGGTACTTGGATCGCCAAGTAGTACTCATGGTATGCAGACTCTTCGGCACGGGCTTCCAAGTTGAGGTACATATCCCAAGCAACCATATCACCAGAACCGATTACATCTACATCCCATTCATACAATGTGACGTTGTACTGAGTTTGAACCATGTTGTCACTTGAAACAAATCCTTTCACCTGAATCTCGGCTTCCGCACCTGCACCACCGTTTACTGGTACACCGTTGATGTTTGTTCCTTCTGGAACGCTGACGGCTGTCATGACAGAACCATCTGCACCAGCATTGGCACCACCACCGATACCATATTGATTTCCAACGGTGATTTGACCATACGCGTCAATTCCATAGTTTTCAAATGGCAATGACCAGTCCCAACGGAAAGCACCCGTTTCACGTGAAACGTCTGTCCAAGCTTCGACACTCAATACTGGATGTGGTTGCATTCCCCAATCGTTCCAGTCTGTAATCCAAAGTTCTTCGCCTTGTGCAGGATTGGATCGGGCTTTAATAACAGCAACATAAAAGTCTGAACCACGATCGATAGAAGACTCAAACCAGAAGAACTCAACGATACCGTCTACTCGGTTGCCTTCGTCATCTTGATGACCAATGTACAATGAGTTCCCGTTGAAATACGCATATGCGTCTTGTGTGTTCCCGTCCAATGCTTCGTAGCCACCAAAAGTGATGTCAATCTCTGGCTCCAACATAATGGCACCAGTGTATGAAGTTTGTGCAGCAGCAATATCTTGTGCAAAAGCTGTGGCTCCAAGTAAAAGGGAAAACAACATGTTCATCTCCGTTGTGGGTGTTGACCCAAAATGAATGGGCGTTCAATTGTGGTTAATCTATCGTAATTAGTGCACCATCGTATCATTTTTTGGCGCGGTGTTGCAAGATTGTTACGCAACAGTAAGAATTATTCTGGGACTCCAAACATACTCTCCAGTGCCGTGACAGCCTGAACAGTTTCCAAAGACTGTTCTTGCTGAGGTGTAATTTGCATTCGTTTGTCTTCTTCAGACATCGGTGTCAACCGTGTTGGCCCTGTTGTATCCAAAGTGCTCTGAGCTGCCAGAGCGCCATCTGTGACCGCCTGCTCTGTAAAATCAATCTGCACTTGATCGGGCTGAAAAAGCGCTTGAGGATCGAGTGGGTCGAGTTCTATTGGGCTTTGATTGCCTTCTAGCGACAGATCCATCTGTGGAATTCTTTGCTCTTGCTTCGATTCAAACTGAAATTCCAGCAAGCTATTGAAGCGATTCTTATTGCTGTCGATAGACTCTTGCAAGAGTTTCACGGGATCCTCAATCTTCACACCTTGAGGAACAGCAGGGTCTAAATCGGAGATCTCGGACGCCAACCCTTCTGAAGATCGAGGCATGGCATTCACAGAATCATTGGAGAGACTATTGAGACCGTCAAAACTTTGCATCTGGGGCATTTGCTCTTTTTCTGCAATTGGATCGACCATTTCATTGATACTTTCTTCTACCATCTCTGCTTTTGACTGCTGGACATCTTGGGTTAAAGTGAATCTCGAATCCTCAATATCTGGGGAACTTGAAGGCTGAATATCAATACGTGGAGAACTCACTTCCACCTCATCTCTACGACTGGCGTTCAAATCAGATCGGGCTTCAAACTGATCGGCTTGGGATTCTCGAGACTCGATCACTTGTGGTGTTGGTACTCCTGCGACTTCCTGCGCCAATTCCAATGAAGCAAATGCGCGGCGGTCTAACTCCTGCTCGAGCTTGAACTGCTGAGCATAGGCACCCATTGGAGCTGCAACTGTAAGTCGTTCACTCTCTCGGTCTAGCGTCAACTCTGTCGGAGCTTCCAAACGTTGATCTTGACGCTTCCGCTGTTCTTGCAAAGCATCCATCGCAGCCAGCTGTGTAATCTCTTCGTCTGGCAATCGGCCACCATCTAATGGATCAGATTGACGTTCTTGGAGGCTTTGCGCTTCGACCTTAGCCTTTGCATTCACGGATTCTTCAGCTTCGAGTTGAGTGACCGTTTGCTCCGCACGAGCCTCTTGCTCCATTTGACTGGCCAATCCCGCTGCTCGCATGTCAGCAGCAGATGGATCTGCTGGGGCTGTTGCCGCAGCGATCACTTGCTTGGCTTTCCGAACGGTTTCTTCTGGGGTACTCCCTGGCGTAATTTGAATCTGAACCTCTCCACCAATCGCATACTGCTTTCCGTCGGGACCTTGTTGATATGTAAAGGTCGCCGCAGAGGTAATCCCAGCACCCACTGACTTATGGGCCAACTCATGAGCTCGAACCTCTTGATCACGGAGCTCTAGCTGCTGGACCATTGCCTGCTCTTTGGGATCTAACATCTCTAGTATCGGTACATCCTTTTCCACTGGTTCTGGTCTGCCTGGATTGGCGTCTACGCTCAAGTGAGACTGACGTTCTTCCTTCTTCTTTTTGAGTTCTTGATACTCTTCTGCCAGCGTTTTCTTATCCTGCATGGTTTCCGCAAACTCTGCTATTCTATCCTGTACAGAAAAATCAGATCCCTTCTCAAAAGGCTTTGCCAACGCAGTACCTTTAATGTCAGAGGTCTGCAGAATGTCGCGCATGACCTGCTGAATGTTCTCTACCCGAACCGTTTGAATACGCGAATCGTCTCCAAGCGCTCTCTCATCTAAGGCAAACCGCCTGGTGTCTTGGGCATTTCGAGTGTTTTTGGTAACATAATTGTTGAAGTCATCTTTGCTGAGCGGACCACCCGTAATGGGCTCAACGGTATCTTTCGACTGTCCAGCTGTTAAGACAGTGGTGAGCGTAGGCACAAACGCTGTATTGGTATGGTTGTAGGTGGTCGAATCTTCACCGATCAAATATGCTATCACGGCAGATGGGATGTGACCTTTGAGTCTTGTAGAGTCGACAAATTCAACAGTATCATACCCTCCATTAACACGTGAAGGTACACCACTGCCTCCGAAGTTCGAAACCATATCCGCAAGTAGAGGACTCGCTGGTGTTTCAAGAGTTGCAACGATGGGTCTCGCCGGAGTTTGAAGTGTAGCCACTACTGGACTGACCGCTTTGACTGGTTCAATTTGCGCTGCAGGCTGTGTAAAGCTTGCTGCTGAAGCATTCAATGTGGGAGCTATGTGAGTGGATGGAATCCGCATGGTACCAATCCTTTGTTGGATAATGACTCGGCTGGTCATAAAATATATCGTGTAAAATGATCAGAACAAACTTCAAAAGTACATTCTGCCCCGCATAACTGAGTGTACTATTTTTATCCTCCTCTGTAAATGATGATCGACATACACACTAAAAATGATTACCTTTGACCTACCCATTTTGAAACTCCCACCCACTTCCACACCTCCGAGTCACCCATGGCAAAACTATATTTCTATTACTCCGCAATGAACGCCGGTAAAAGCGCTATCTTACTTCAATCCAACCACAATTATCTTAGCAACGGGATGCACACCGCTTTGTTTACACCACGTCTAGACGATCGCTATGGGGAAGGACAGATCACCTCTCGAATTGGTCTGCAGGCATCTGCGTTGGCTTTTGAGCCAGACTTTGACTTTTTAGCGCATGTCACCCGAACACACGCCGAACAATCGATCGCGTGCATCTTAATTGACGAGGCACAATTTTTGCGACGCACCCAAGTACTTCAGCTGACTATGATCGTTGATCAGCTGGGCATTCCGGTAATTTGTTACGGTCTGCGTACAGACTTTAGGGGCGAGCCATTTGAAGGCGCGCAGTATCTTCTAGCATGGTCAGACATCATCTCAGAGATCAAAACCATCTGTCACTCTGGTCGCAAAGCCATTATGAACGCACGATTAAATGCAGAAGGCAATCGCGTTTGGGATGGCTCCCAAGTGGAGATCGGTCACAACTACGTCTCTGTTTCACGCAAGGAGTTCAATCTGCTTCGCGCTTCGGGCATCGATTATCAGCCTCCTGCACCAGAGCTTCCACATCAACATCGGAATGAATCATGAATGGTTTGAGACCACTGTTGGTTCTGTGCGCACTCCTCTCTGGGTGTCCAAGTCCGCAGGTTCAAAATTCTCTAAAAGCCTCTGACATTTCCTACAACGATCAAAATGTGGCCCTCGCTCTCGCCAATCTAGAGTCTCAGCTACTCGTCGAAGCCAGTAAAAAATCCGGAGAGGTCTCGGAAGACTTGGTTTCCGAAGTGGCACAGCTCAAGAAGGACGTCGGCATCTTACAAGAAGAACTCGCTCACGTCCGTACCCTTCTAGAGCAAGTCCAAGAAGGCGGTATCGCCCACGCCAAGCTCATCCCGTTTGATCCCAGGGTCACCACCCTACAAGCCCAAACACTCCAAGAAGCCGTCGATGAAATGATGGCGCGCATCAGCGTTCTAGAAAGCAGCGTACTCGACAATCTAGGAGAACCCGGGCCCGGTCTCTTCGAGATTCCAAAGGACAAAAAGGGCAAGAAAGGTCCTCAAAATGGACAAGGGGGACCCGATGGACCGCAAAATGGACCCCCAGGCGGGCCTCCGGGCGGACAAGGTGGTGGACAAAATGGACCTCCGGGTGGACCTCCGGGTGGAAAATAACGGACCACTTTAGAGTCAAAAAAGACTGAGTCTACCCTACAGGTTTGGATTTAGAACACTCTCTTTATTGTGGATTACTTTGAGTTTTCGACAGGATGGTGTGGTTGTTTTACTATTTTTTGAAAGCGTTGATTGTGTAAATGGTTGAATTCATGAATGTTTTTGAGGAACATTGAAAACTGTTGACCAAAATAAAGTTAGCAAGTCTACACCTACATTAGGTGACTATTTAGGTGACCCTAAGTTAACAAGAGCATGGTTATCAACATGGTATGTATTCAATGATAAAAACGGTATTGCTAAAACTATTGCTGCTTCAATGAAGAGTGATATGGCTGGTAATACAGGTAACATTGGAGCATATGCTAACAAGAAGAAGTTAGCATTAGAATTTGATGCTGAAACACAGACTAATATGGAAAAATCCTACGGTTGGGACCAGTACTAATATAATGTTCTTAACATTTAAAACTTTAGAGTTCATGCAGTAATGTATGAACTCTTCATTGCTTCGGGATTAGGAAGTCTAGTTGGTATAATATGTGGGTGTATTCCTGGCGTAGGTATGTTTGTGGCTAGTGCTGTTCTATATGCAATGTTAATGGACTTAGATCCTGCTGCCCTTATTATGTTTTACACATGTATGGTTTGTAGTGCCCAATATTTTGGTAGTGTAACAGCAATTTACTTGGGTATGGCTGGTGAAGCTGCTAGTTTTCCTGCAGTAATAGAAGGATATGCATTGTCCAAAAAAGGACAAGGGCAAAAGTCTATATATCTTACGGGTATTGGTAGTTTTGTAGGCTCAGGATTTGGAATATTTTTTATTGCATTACTTGCCTTAGTTAGTATGAATATTGCTTTAACTAGTTTTGAACGAATGATACTTTTTTGTATTGTTGGATTTAGTTTAATATTAGTAACTAACAATAATAAAATTTTAGATATAAGTTTAATTGTTCTTGCAATAGGATTAAGTCACATAGGCTATAGTGGCAATTCAAACAT
>CAJWHX010000042.1 GCA_913040875.1 uncultured Pseudomonadota bacterium
GTTTTCAATTCAAAAGTTGCGTCGATGATGTAGGTTGCAGATGGAAGATAAACGGTGTCTCCAGAGTTCGCTGCTGCAATTGCATCCATGATGGTTTCATAGGTCGATGCATCAATAATGGTTCCTGTTGTAGGTTCTTCTCCAGTGTCGGAAGCCGTATCCGTCGCAGAATCTATTGGATCGAGTCCAGTATCGGTATCATACGGCGTATCTATCTCAGAATCTGTTTCAGGATCTGTCGTCTCAGTGGTGCCAGGATCCAACTCTGAAGTGTCTAGATTTGGCTTTGGATCAACAGTGCATCCGTATAAAAGTAGAAGACCAAGTATTGTACAGTTTCGCATGTTTTCCTCATGTAAAAATAGCAGTCTAGCACATCGTCATGTTGATGTAGACAAGACATTGCAATCAAGAACAGCCAAAGTAATTATGTACAGACCGGTTTAGAATACGTATTAAAGTTCCGATGCGATACATAAAATAAACAATGAAGGTGGAATATGAAAAATTGTCTATTGTTATTTGTGATTGGGCTTGGTGGTTTGATAGGATGTTCTGAAAGGGGGGAGTGTGTTGCTGAACTTATTGAATCTTGTCCTGTAACCTTCAACATCGATTATGTATGTGGTTGTGATGATGTAACGTACGTAAATCCATCGGAGGCTGAGTGCCATCAAATTTATACGTATACTGAAGGTGAATGTGAAGAATAGATTTTGAACCATCTGTGAAGAACTGAAATATTCTATGACCGATACTCCGCTAACAATTCATATGGAGATTGCATGAACGAAGAAAGACGAGCTCTCTGGGCGTTGGCTTGGCCAGTGATAATGACCAACGGTGCCATGATGAGCTTGGGGGTGGTGGATATGATCATGGTGGGTCGATTGGGCCCAATCGCCATTGCGTCTCTTTCGGTATCGGTCACATGGATGTTTGCCATCGGTGTATTTGGAAGAAATATACCTGCGGGTGTTGAACCGTTGGTTTCTCAAGCAGCAGGTGAAAAGCAAACTGAAATTCGGTCGGAATTGTTTCAACACCTTCTACGGTTGATGGTGATGATCTTAATTCCACAAGCATTCTTCTACTTGAATGCGGAGAGTGGTTTGCTGCTCTTTGGTCAGCAACCAGAGGTAGCCTCCTTGGCTGGATCCTATTGCTCTGTTCTCGCACTGGCTGTACCGGCGGAATTGTCATTTGTCTATGCGATGCGATTCTTTCAGGCGATGGAGAAGGTTCAGAGTGCTACGATTTCGGTTGTTGTCGCCAATATACTCAACGTCATTGCCAATTACATTTTCATTTTCCACTTTGATCTTGGAGTGGTCGGTTCCGCATGGGCAAGCTGTATATCAACCTATGGGATGTGTTTCATTCTACTGTGGCGCTTGAGAGCGGAGATACATATCTTTTGTGCCAAATATTATACGTACTCCTCCAAAATTCTTTATCGAATCTGGAAACTGGGTTGGCCCACTGGACTGCAGTTTTCTCTTGAGGTGTGGGGGTTTGTACTGTCGGTCTTGTTTGCCGGTTGGATTGGTACGGAGAGTCAAGCCGCGCATGCAATTGTGCTGAATATAGCCAGCTGTTGTTTTATGGTTCCGTTGGGCTTGTCTATTGCAGCCGCCACTCGAGTGGGGAAGATGATTGGCACGGGTGGGGATTGGAAGAATGCGGTTTGGCAGTCCCTATTGACCATGTTTATGGTGGAGGGGTGTTTGATCCTACTATTGGTGGTGGGGGCTCATTGGTGGCCGCGTATCTATACTGACGACCCAGCCTTGATGGAAATAGTGGTACCATTGATGTATCTGTGCGCCTGTTTTCAGGTCTTTGATGGATCTCAGGTGGTTGGACTTGGGATTTTACGCGGGATGGGGGATGTTCGAGTACCCCTCATCTTTCATTTGGTTGCCTATTGGATTATTGGGATGCCGCTGGCTCTATTTTTGGCCTTTACCATGGGGTATGGTGTTGCTGGAATTTGGATGGGATTGTCCACGGCTCTGGCAGTGATATCTATCTTATGTGGTTTGCGGATTGTTTTTTGGTGGCGCAGAGGAGTACAGTCATTGTACTCCTCTGAATCCGTGTAGGTCGTACTGTAAGTTATAGGAATGATAGAAGGCAGTACCGCTAAAGAACACGGTCAACTGTACATAGACTTTGGTTGACCATACTACACCTCAAATATCATCAACACAGAACCCAAATCACATGGAGCACCCATGAAATCTATCTTTGTCCGAACGATGTCACTGTTACTGGGTTGTTTGCTGTTATCCGAGAGAGATGCCGTTGCTGACAATGCTGGTGCACCATCGTTCCTAAGCATATCGACCGATTCATTGACATGGGCCATTGATGGATATTCGATCATTGGTACTTATGAGGTTCATAAAGTTCCATTTATTCGTTTTCATTTGGAGGCTTTTGGCATTGACATTCCCGAGTCATTAATAGATAGTTATGAACCAAATTATGGCGAAGAGTGGCAACGAAGAATTGATGGGGGATTGATGCTGAGTGCTGACTATCACCCATTTAAAAGTGTACGAGGTTTTCACGTTGGTGGCGGGTTTAACATTCAGCGTTCAACAGTTTCTAGAGGCGGTACAGAGACTTCACAGTTCGCAACATTCGAACCGATTATTCGAACTGGATTTCAATGGTATCCCTTTAATCAAGGATTGTTCATCACACCCTATTTTGTACTCGGAATCCCGATTCATCTGAATGAACCAGAGGCGATTGGTGGAGAACGATATGAAGAGGCAGCCATTCTTCCAGTGGGTTCTGTTCAAGTCGGGTGGCGATTTCCACTTCGTCAAATGGATGAGGGAGATCAATAGGGGGTACTGCATCATTGATTGCCTATGAATATTGATGTTCTATGAATAATATCAGATATATTTCTCCTAAATAAGTGAGAACTTCAATTTTCAATCTCGTACAACTGTTGATATAGTACCCCATATTCACTTTAATATCGGGGTAATATTGTGTCGCAGAACAAAGCATTCGGTTTATGGAACAGCTCTCTAACGCCGAGCATGATGGCTAAAAACATTCAATTTGCAGACATAGCGTGGTCTGGAGACAACTTGATTTGGAAACAACAAAGTTCTGCTTTTGGAACGTTGTTTTCTCAAAAGCGAGGGCAGGCACCAATCATTTTAAATACCAAAGTCAGTGCTCAAGGGACTGTTGGATATGGAGGAGGCTCTTTTGGGGTAACCAATGACAGGGTATTCTTTTGCGGAAAAGATGGACGATTGTATGCCATGGAGATTGAGGAAGGGTTTGAACAAGCCATAACCCCAAAGTATGGTGGACTTGCAGCGCCAACTCCAAGTCCCGACGGCGACTGGGTGATGTACATACACACCTATGAAGACAAGGATTGCATTGCGATCGTAGACGCCAATGGAGATAAATGGCCAATCAAACTAGTTAGCGGCGCCGATTTTTACATGCAGCCCACATGGAGTCCAGATGGAAAGACCATTGCATGGGTGTCTTGGGATCATCCGGATATGCCTTGGGACAGAGCTCGAGTTGAAATGGCGACCATACAATTTGATGGTGGTTTTCCGCAGATTAGTCCGACAGCTGTCTTGGTCAGTGGAGAGTTTAGTGCACAACAACCAGAGTTTTCTCCGTCAGGTAAGTACCTTGCCTACCTCAGTGATGAACAGGGTTTCCTGCAGTTGTACGTCCGTAATCTAGAAACCGGTGAAGTTCAACGGATGGATTCCAGCGAGAATGACTTTGGGGATCCTGCGTGGACACAAGGTCAGCGAAATTATAGTTGGCATTCTACAAGAGATGAATTGTTCGCAATCAAAAGAACAGAAGGGAGCCACACAATATTTCACTATCTGTTGGATGGAACAAAAGCCCAAATCTTGACAGATGTTGATTACACCGTACTCGCACAGCTTACTGTTTCGAGATCTGGTCACCTCGCAATGATTGCTTCTGCCAGTAATATTCCGTCAAGGATTGTTTCTTTTGAGGACAACAAAGAAGGTATTCGAGCGTACTCGATCCCAGAACGCATTCAGTCTGGCGAGTACTCATCCGGTCAGCCGATATCTTGGTTGGATCCTAAGACCGAAACTCGAATATTTGGAATTTATTATGCTCCCAAAAACAAGGCATTTACGAGCGATGGGCTTCCACCAACTGTAATCAGCGTACACGGTGGACCAACATCGCAAAGCGACACTCGATTTAATATTAAAGCCCAGTTTTTCTCTCAGAGAGGCTTTGGAGTATTGGAACTCAATTATAGAGGCAGTACGGGGTATGGCCGAGAATACATGCGTAGTCTACGTGGCAATTGGGGTGAATTTGATGTTGAAGATGCTGTTAGTGCCGCGCAACATCTGGTCGAGAAGGGCTTGGCTCATCCTGAAAAGGTTGCCATTATGGGAGGTAGTGCAGGTGGGTATACAGTCCTTCAAGCTCTCACTGATCGTCCGGGTGTCTTTGGTGCAGGAGTCTGTTTGTTCGGAGTGTCCAATCTATTTACACTGGATCAAGGAACGCACAAGTTCGAGTCAGAGTACTTGACTGGCTTACTAGGGGCACTTCCGGAAGCGTCTGAGAAATGGAGAACACGCTCACCGCTGCGCAAAGTGCATCAAATAGAAGATCCTCTGGTCATTTTCCATGGTGCCGAGGATAAAGTAGTACCAATTGATCAGGCAGATCAGATTGTGGGTATTTTGAAAGAACAATCTAAAGACATCGTTTATCATACCTATCCAAACGAAGGGCATGGCTGGAGACATCCAGAAAACATTGAGCATTTTTATCAAGAGACATTGAACTTTTTGATCGAGCGAATCGTCCTCAATTAGTATCGTATGATCGATGATTCTATCGAAGGATCTCTAACAGTCGGTCCTTGTCTTCCTGTTGTAAGAAGACCTCAAATTCATCGATCGTCGTACGGTAGTCTTGACCAAATCGCGCTGTGAAGTTCTCCGAAAAGGACAGTTGATGGGCGTTTTGATAAAAGTCAAAGATGCTTTGTTGACCGTGAGAGTCAACCAAGTATGCGACCAGCCACGATCCTAGGTGATACCCCAAATGCCCATTGTCATCAAAGGTGATGTTGTACAACTTGGTGTCATGGTCAACGTATTCATTGATGACATAGGCTTCCGAACTACCCTCGTGATAGCCAATTTTATTTCGCATCTCATTTTCAAAATAATTCTCATCGACACCATCTTGCAAGCTGTATTCATACACCGCCATATATTCGGCAGTCCCTTCACTCCACCACGGTACATGGTTGTTGTGGTCGCCCGAAAGTCGGCCCATAATCTCTTCCGAGATGTTGTAATCTGTTTCGTTGTGTTGAGAGAGCTGATAGATGTGAAAAGCTTCGTGAAAGACAACTTTCTTGTAGTCTTCTTCAACTGGACTGGGGTTCTTCGCCGCCATGATCATCAAATGATAGCCATCGTTCTGCCTAGAGGAAGCAATCCCAGCACCGCCGTTGGTGACGTACTCTGTAAACAAGCAGATGCCATTTTCGCAATTGGGATCGACGTAGTTGCATCTCGAGTATTCTACACTGACCGGATGATTCTCATTTAAATGGTCACAGTACTGTTCTTCCAATTCAACGGTTGCCTCCATATCTTCACCGACAAGAACCAAATAAATCGGTGAGTAAAGGTCGTTTTCCCAGCCAAAGGTGTCTTCGGTAAACCAAATGTCCTGCGCCATTTCGAGCCATAATACGGTGTTGTCAATCGTGGATTTCTCAACGTCCGATGCTGCAAAGACAACGATCGAATCATCGGGTTCTTCTATGGAAATGATGTCGTCTTGATCTGAATCAGAGGTGTCTTTGGTGGAATCGCCCCCACAAGAGATGGCGAAGAGTGCAAATAGTACGGTCATTGATACGCTCCTGAAGAATTCAATGGCAATAGTATGTATTAAGATACCGCTGTAGATTCCAGAACTCAACTGTTTCATTTCGGGGTTTCAATCTGAAATTGTTGTCACTTCAAGTAATCATTCCCTTTTTACAGAAGAATGTAGGTTTATTTTTTTGTATACTGATGGGGTAAGTGAGGGCAATATGACTTGGGATTATAATTTTGTGCGGGTGCCGAAAGAGTCGTGGACAGATCTACCACTTGAAGACTTGGCTATGAAGTACGACACGGTAGAAGAACACGGTTGGTACGACAACCTGATACCGACCGTACAAACTGTTTTAGATGCACACAGTCCAGATGATTTGATCATCGACTATTCTGGAGGGACAGGTATTCTAGTCGATCGTTTGGTCCGAGATACTCGTCCATCACCAAATGTGTTGATAGTAGATTCCTCACCGAAATTTCTTCGTTTGGCACTGGAAAAGAACAAAGACAATGCAAAGATTGGGTTTCGGTTAATTCAATACCTTCGTGAACAACGTCGTCTTCAGTTTATGGAAGAGGTTTTGCCTGCTTCCTTTTACGAGCGAAAAGCAGATGGTCTCGTGTCTACCAATGCCATTCACCTGTATTATCAGCTGCCTGAAACCCTTCGTTCTTGGAAAGAGGCGTTGAAACCTGGAGCACGGGTGCATATTCAGTCAGGAAACATTCGAAATCCAGATGCCGATCCGGATGTGTGGATCATTGATGAAACCGTCGAAGCGATTCATCGTACGGCGATGGAAATGGTGCGTACGCAGTCAGAGTATGCCGCGTTGCGACCGTTGCTTGACAACAAGGAATACATGAGCGCACACGACTCCTTGCGAAAGAAGTATTTTCTCCCAGTTCGTCCGCGTTCATTTTACACAGACACGTTGACTGCAGCCGGGTTTGAGGAGATGGATACGTCTCATTCCTACATCGATGCTCGTGTCGATCAATGGTATGAGTTTTTGGTCGTGTACCATGAAGGGGTTCTTGGATGGGTCGGCGGTGCTGCGAAGATTACAAAGAAATCAGCCTTTGAAGAAGACATTGCACTTCGAAAAGATTTGATGTGGAAAGCGATGCAGACCTTGTTCAAAGGAGAAGAAACCTTTCAAACTGTGTGGACATACATGAACTTTCGGAATGGGGCTTGATACCGTACATGTTCGCTGTATTACTTATGTCTAACTTTGGTTGTTCTGAAAAGGCGAAGGATACTTAAGACGAGATCACATCTGAATCAATTCACAACACATGTTATACGAATAGAGTACCTTTTACATGGGTTGAAAGAGTAGATAGCAAATCATCTGTTTTCTGAATATATGAGTTCGTCTTACTAACTATGGAGATGGAATGAATCAAATAAACCTTGAGAAGATTAGAGCATTGTTGTCTGACAACAACGTTGATTTTGTCAATCAAGCCTTTGAGCTGTGGTTAACATTTGCAAATGATGTAGAATCATTTCTAGAAGTGTTGGGTTTGGATACTTCAAGTGCATCTGTAGAGACGGTTCAGAATTCGACAGAACCGTTTGCTCAACGGGCAACGGTCCTTCGTTGGGTGTGGAAGCAACTTGAAGGTTTTGGGGTAGACTGGGCGATCAATCGTCAGCGGAAATATGCGATTCAAATTGGTGAATGGATGTATGACAGTCAGTCCTTTTCATCGTACATTCAAAAGATCGATGAGGCTGCTTACAATTACTGGAAAGATAAACCGACAGATGAAGTCATTCGCTACTGCTATGATGTGACAAGTGAAGACAACAACGAGTTCTTGCCGTTGAATACCATCGAAGAGTTTCGAGCCTTCAAACCAGATATTCCTGCCGATGCTCATATGATGCCAGGAGAATGGAATGACTGGGAATGGACCCCTTACGCATTTAGTTCTGAAGGTTGTGGCTGGAGTGTGTCACCGGGTCGGACTGAAGTGTTTATTTATGAGGAACTGTGGGGCTCAGGCTGGCCAAGTGATAACTCAGGTGCTGTACTCATTTGGAGTGGAGATAGAAGTGCCTTGAACCAGCATGATGAACTCTCCTTTGTTCCGGAAAATGGGAAGTGCACGATCATTCGTGAGGATGAATACTTTGTCGAATTGATTCAAGGGGAGTGTGTAGCAGAAGTCTTTACCTTGCTGTTGACCGAAGATATAGACTTTGCCAAACTAACGTTCTCTGAAAGATTTGACCTGCTCGGTGGAGTATGCTTTGATGTTGTTGAGTATGCTGGAGAAAAGATCACCGAATCTACAATGGACTATGGTGATTCACACTACGGCATAACGAATTTGAAATTACACAAGGGGCTGCCACAGTATTCTGAATGATTTGTCCTGTGAACCAAAATCTTCATCTGAAACAGTAATACAAGGGAGTAGCAGATGTCACTAGAGGCAAAGAAGATTGTATTTACCGGTAAACTTAGTAAACGTCGAGATGCAATGGCAAAGGAAGCACGAGAGGCAGGATTAATCGTTCGTATTTCTCTCAGTGATAAGATTGATTGGTTGATCTGTGGAGAGAAATCATCTTTAAATACATCGACACAAGAGGCGGCACAGTCCTTTGGTGCTGAAATTTTAGATGAGGCTGAGTATCGAAAACGATTA
This sequence comes from uncultured Pseudomonadota bacterium, assembly GCA_913040875.1. The sequence goes on from CAJWHX010000042.1 coordinate 8,574, forward strand.
CAAGGTAGTACAGACTCTAAATGAGTACTGAATAGTTCACGATTGTACAGAAGGGTTTACGATGTCCCCACTATTTTTTGTTGTTCGATTGAAAATTGATGCCATCTCGATTGAAGTCATCAAAGCCATGTATGAACTCTATGAGCTATTCGACCAGCGGATTCCACTGGTCGAAGAGTGGCAGTCATATGAACCCGGAGTGTTTGTACTCCCACAAGGTGGAAGACAGCAGAATCCCGAGAGAATCCTCGAGGATATCCAACCATGGTTGGAGAAGTATCCATGGGTAACAGCGGACTTGGGTGGCTATCAGATGGGAGAGTGGCACATTGTGAACGGTGCAATATTGAGTAAGGCATCTTTTCCAGATCACATTCGACCAGATCGATATTACAGCCGCAAGAGTCTAGAAGAGTATCGAGAGCAGTTGCTTTTTTTGGTGGCAGAAGTGGACGCTCAGCTGGCAAGGACGGATGCGGTTTCCGAACCAAGGAGTTATGAGTCGTTGATACCTCCTCTACCGGTGAAGTCTGATACTGAGATGGTATCGAAGATGGGGGACTATGCCTATATCTGCGAAGAACTATTTCAGCGACACCAAGTGCTTACCGATGATTCCTATCGAGAAATCGAAGAAGATTATGAGGAGATCGATGCGTTTGTTCGTTATGCAATCGAACAAGGGTGCGAGGATATAGAAACCTACTATCACTGCACAGAAGGTTTTCTGTGGGAATGGCAAAATAAAGTGGAAGAGATGAGCGAAATGATTGAAGAAGTGGAAGCGTTGCGACAAGAGATTGAAGATTTCAACAATGAACATCGCAAACCAATTCTCTCTCCAAACCCAATAGAGGACACATTGCAGAATGTATCGATACCTGAACAATGGCAAAAGATCGAGACGTTGCTCAGATCTGAGTCAGAGCCCGATGTGAATCAAGGAGTGCAATTACTGAGTGGGTTGGGACAGTTGGATGCGGTTTCGGCCTTGCTTGTGAAGGACGTCACTGGACGATACAACCTTCCCATTCGATCACAGTATTTGGCTTCGGCCGTGTTGACTGAGATCAGAGAGGATACATCGCCCTATTTGATAACACTCATCAATCAAGGACTGCTCAATCCAGTGTTGCTGCAAGCAGCTGCACAGTTGGATTGGGACAACATATCCACCCAGTATCAAGAACGCATCAAAGAAGAATTGGGAAGGGTACATTTGCTTCCAGCGGGAGAGTTCTGGATGGGGATTCATGATCCGATGATCACTTGGGATGCCAAAGAGATGCCGGCTCACAAAGTTCGTATAACCCAACCATTTTTGTGTTCGGTGTATTCTTGGTCACAGGTGCTTCATGAAGAACTTACAGAAGCGAATCCAAGTACATTCATACATCCAACCAGACCTGTGGAAATGATATCGATGTATGAAGCGATGCACATTTGCAATCTTCGCTCAATTCGAGATGGATTGGAACCGGCATATGAATTAGAGGAGTACACTCCATCTGATAAATACGATCTGTATGTTCCACAATTTGATTGGTTTGAGACCAACGGTTGGCGATTGCCGACCGAGGCAGAGTGGGAGTATGCTGCCAGAGCCTATGAGATGTTTCATTGGGCGGGTTCCGATGATGCTTCGGAAGTTTGTTGGGATGGTCAAGAATCTTCGATGCCGGTAGGTTTATTGAAACCGAATGCGTGGGGGCTGTACGACATGTCTGGGAATACGGGCGATCGATGCTGGGATTCTTATGATGAGAGCACGTATATTGATCGAAAAGACGATGAAGAAGAGTGTATTGATCCCTGGTACAGAAACAAACGCGGGGGATTGGCTCGAGGTGGATGCTGGGGCGAGAATCGTCGTTCCTTTTCCTGTGCGGTGTTTGGCAGAGGTGCAACAGGAGCGTCTATCTTTACCAAAAATAAATACAGTGGTATCCGTATGGTTCGAAATGTTTGACGACAGTTCGTCAATCAAATCATCTGCGACCAACCATTTGGCAATGGTGCTTCAAAACAACGTGTCAGCCCACCCAAAGTCACTTCTAGTTTACTGGCACACAAACAGAGTTCGTTGAATCCATACCGTTTGGCAATCATCGTGTTGTACCGACGGTCGCCGTATCGTGCATCACCAACGACTTGGTGCTTCTCTAGGACGGCATGCTTTCGAATCTGGTGCTGGCGTCCGGTACCCAGTGTCAGGTTGACCATGGTGAAGTATTGATTGCTTCGTATAGTTTTGTAGAAGGTTTGTGCAGGTATCCGATCAGCCTTGCGTCCTTGTGGGTTTCGAAAGCCTTCGCCTTTGTTGGTGAGGGGGTGATTCCAGGTGCCTTCACTTTGCTTCATCACTCCACGTAGAACGGCCGTATACTCTTTGGTGGCTGTGGTGAGCGCCTCTTGGAGCATGGTCGTGCTTTTTGGATTCTTTCCAAGCAACATTACGCCACTGGTGGGCTGGTCTAGACGGTGTGCCGCATGTAGGGTACACTCCAGCTGTTCTGTCAGTATCGACAGCAAGTTGAACCCATCTTCGTCATTGTGCACAGACAAGCCAGCTGGTTTACTGACAGCGATCCAGTCTGCAGTTTCCTCAATGATTTCAATAATGTTGCTCATGATGCCCCCAGAACTGGTCTATACACACGTCCTACAACGTTCTATCACGATGCTTACAAATCGACCGGTTCGGCATCCAATTCGATAGAGAGATCTTCGGCCAGCTGATCGGATTCTTCTGAGAGCCGATTGTCGGCGGCATCCGGTTCTAGACTGAGTACAAACCCATCTTTCCCCATGTTGTACAACGAAACTTCGTAGGTATTTGCGTTGCCATGTTCTTTTGGAACCGTGAAGAAGCCGGTCCAGCAATCTTCAGATTCTTTTTCCACTCGACCTTCTACGCCTTGGTATTCGGCGACAACAGTTTGAACAGCCGTAGAAAATTCTTGCAGCGTCATTCGTTTGTTTCGGCATTTCCAAGTTCTATCCCAAGACATATATCCTCCGTAGTTATGACTGTATCTCAATCTGTGTGATGTGAGTGTGAGATCTTTTATCCCCACCCACTTTTGTTGTTTGCTTACAACGGCTAAAATAAGGTAATTTCCTATTGGTCAGTTACGTTATTTATATCTGAAAAATCAATGAGGAAGTTACAATGAATGATGGTCTGTATCCCGAAATAGAACCCTATCATACAGGTATGTTGACATGTGGTGAACACCAACTGTATTACGAGAAAAGTGGAAATCCCGAAGGCATGCCCGCATTGTTTCTTCATGGTGGGCCAGGCGGCGGCACCTCACCAAGAGTGAGACGTTTCTTTGATCCCAGCCGGTACAACATCGTCTTACTTGATCAAAGAGGATCTGGACAAAGTGTTCCAAATGTAAGTCAGGATTATGATGCGGCGCTAAAAGACAATACAACCGTACATCTGGTAGAGGATATCGAGGTGCTGCGTAAACATCTTGGATTTGAATCGTGGCAACTTGTGTTGGGTGGGAGTTGGGGCTCAACATTGGCGCTTGCCTATGCACAGGCGCATCCAACAAAGGTTCATCAGCTGTTGCTTCGAGGGATCTTTACATTCCTTCCGGATGAGGTCAATACGCTATTTCAGAATGGTAGAGCTGCAAATCACTACCCAGATGAATGGCAAGAGTATGTGGACCACATCAAGGACTCCAGTACAGATTGGGAGCGAGAGAAACACAACTTGGTTGCAGCGTACCGAGACCGACTTCTAGATCCAGAACGAAGAATGGATGCCGCGAAGGCTTTTGTAAAGTATGAACTGTCGCTGTCGCACCTGTATAAAAATTATGAACGGATTGATTCTGTTTTACAAACCCCAGAAGTACTGGTGCCTTTTGCAGCACTAGAAGTTCATTATATGCTTCACAATGGGTTTATGCGTAGAGGTCAGCTGCTCGATGATGTGTCTGAGATCGCGTCTCATCGTATTCATATCGTGCACGGTCGCAATGATGCGGTTTGTCTTCCAAGAGCCGCGGCGCGATTGAAGCAGGCTTTACATGGAGCAGGTGCAGGGGACAATGTGACTCTCGAATATGTTGAAGCAGCTGGGCACTCCGATAGCGAACCCAATATATCGAAAGCACTTCGCACAGCGGCCGACAAGTTGGCCGACGAGGCACAGATGAACAGTTGAAGTACTCATGAAGTATATCCCATGAGTTGTCCGGACAGGTATCTCAGGCTTCTAGTAGGTTTGCGTATTGCGAGATATTTCTGAATTTAGGCGACAATAATGTAGATCAAAGCATATAATTACCTATACACCTGAGCAATACAACGTACAATCGTTCGGAGAAGGGATGACATATCTTGATAAGTTTATTGAAGACTGGACTGTTGACTCTCGTATAGAACACGCACAAACCCTTCACCCTGAATGCTTTCGCCATCCGGAGATTCTGAGAGCAGAACTTCGGTGCGTTTTTACCCAGCGATGGCTGATGTTGTCGCCGGTATATTCACACAAAGGGACTGCGCTGCTCACTCGAACAATGCTCGAGACCTACGGCGGTCGAATTCCCTTTACTTCACATGGGAGACCGGTTTATCTGGAGTACAATCAGCGCAATGAACAGGAGCGGATAAAAGCCTTCTCCAATGTCTGTACACACGCTTGGTATCCTCTGGTCAAAGGACACCATCGAAAAAAGAGTATCCAGTGTCAGCAGCACGGTAGAGCCTTTGAGTCCCAAGGGAAATGCGTGGGTCAACCTGGATTCAACGACGTTTCCGACTTTCCTGCATCTACCGATGACCTATCAGAGTTTCCGTTGCAATGGTGGCATCAGTTACCACTGATCTCTTTTGGGGAACCGACAGTGGATGTGCAGAGCATATTTTCGGCGATAGACGAGAGCATCTGTGGCATCAACATGGAAGAATTGCGCTATCACCCACAGGAAGAAGAGGTTCGGGAGATCAATGGAAACTGGAAATTACACGCGTGGAACTTTCTAGACAATTTTCACATTCCGTACATCCACGGTGGGCGAGATTCGCTTACGACAGCGATGGAGTATCATTCCTATCAAACTGAGATACACGACAATGCTGTATTGCAGTGGGTCTATGCCAAAAATCCGGAACACGGGTTTCACCACCATCAGATTTCTTCTCGTTTTCGACATCCAGAACAACCGGAGAAACGAGTACTCGCATTGTGGTGGTTTATCTTTCCCAACATGGCGCTCAACTTTTATCCTTGGGGCTTGTCGATCAATATCTATGAACCCCATCCGACAGTACCAGACAAGACTGTTTTTCGATGGTACCACTTTGTGCAAGATCACGAGAAATATGAGCAACGAGATCCCATTTGGATGAATCAAAAGGTGGATGACGAAGATGTTGAGGCCCTCAATTTGGTGAGAAACAATCTACACAGCCCTGAATGTAGAAGGGGACGGTTTGCTCCGACACGAGAACGGGCTTCCCACTGGTTTCACCACAGGGTGTCTCAGTTGCTTGAGTCCAGTACAATTTGAGTTGCAACAAAGTTGATTTAGTTGTCTTCGGATAGTAAAAGGTATCCAATATGATTTTACAACCGAGGGCTTCCTATGAAAACGCTTCTTTGTTTTGGTGCTA